>JBKKAI010000123.1:0-5036 GCA_046714815.1 Terriglobia bacterium
CCGGAAAGGGGCGGCTCGAGGCATTCTTGACCGTGGGAGGCGCCAGGGTCGGCGTCCGCTACGTTGACGTATTCGCCCCGCAGCGCCCGCGACCATCCAGTTTGCGAGACGATTAGGTGTGTGAGGGCGAAGCTTGCGCAAACCGTCGTTGTCGTCCCGAGCGAAGCGACAAGCAAGTCTCCCGAGGAGTTCGCATTCGCGACCCATTCGCCGGTCAGTAGGACAAAACTCGCACGGGCTGGAAGCCTGTGCCCCGTGGTGTGGCACAGGCATTCTTGCCTGTGCGCGGCTTCGAAGTGCTAACGTAAGAAGGCCATGATCGCAACTGTGCTTTTCTTGACAGCGCTGGGCGCCGGGCAGCGGGCCGGCGGGTCACCCGCCGGTCCGCAGCAGGCGGAAATGCCGCCGCCGTGGGAGGCCAAGGCCACCATCGAGCAGGTGCGGGCGAAAGTGTCGCGGCTGGGCGAGGCGCTTGGCAACCTGCAGGTGCTCACCTGGGAGGGCGCCGGGGCCTCGAACTACGTGGCCGTGGCCGACTCCGCCCGCCGCCAGGTGGCCGGCATCGGCGGCGCGCTCGACCGGCTGGCGATCGAGCCGCAACGACTGAGCTCCGCCATCCACCTGTTCCTTGCGCTGCAACAGGTGACCGGCACGCTGGAAACCCTATCGCGCGGCGTCACGCAGTTCCAGGGCGCCGAATCCGCGCACGACATCGAGGACTCCACCAACGCCGTGCTGAACGAACGCGAAAAACTGGCGCAATACGTCCTGGCCATGGTGCAGTTTCTCGAAACGACCAAGGCCGTGTCGGAACGGGAGCTCGAGTCCTGCCGGGAGCAGCTCTGGAAACGGGCCTCCGAGCCGGTCCGCTCACCGCCGAAGCGCCGCAGGTAGGTGGTTTTCGGACTTTGGCCTTTGGACTATACTGGCAAGATGGACGCTTTGCAGAAATACGTCGAGCAGAACCGGGACGCCTGGCTGTCGGAGTTGAGCGATTTCCTCCGCATCCCGAGCATCAGCACCAACCCGGAATACAAGGAGCATGTGCGGCGCGGCGCCGAGTTTGCCATCGCGGCGCTGAAGAAGGCGGGTATCGAGAAGACCGAGCTGATCGAGACCAAGGGACACCCGCTGGTCTATGCCGAGCACCTGGAAGCGGCCGGCGCGCCGACCGTGCTTTGCTACGGCCACTTTGATGTCCAGCCTCCCGATCCTCTCAACGAGTGGACCTCGCCGCCGTTCGAACCCTCGGTCCGTGACGGCAACATCTACGCCCGCGGCGCGGCCGACGACAAGGGCCAGGTGATGATCCAGGTGAAGGCGGTGGAAGCGCTGCGCGCCACCAGCGGCGGCCGGCTGCCCCTCAACCTCAAGTTCATCCTGGAAGGAGAAGAGGAAACAGGCGGCGCCTCGATCGAGGCGTTCGTCAAAGAGTCCGGCGCGCGGCTGAAGGCCGATGTGGCGGTGGTCTGCGACACGGCGCTGTTCGCGCCCGACCTGCCGACGCTGTGCATCGGGTTGCGCGGCCTGGTGTACGTCGAGCTCGAGGCGGAGGGCGCATCGCACGACCTGCACTCGGGGCTGTACGGCGGCGTTGCGCCGAACCCGTTCAACGCGCTGGCCTGGATCGTGGCGGAGCTCAAAACGCCCGACGGCAAGATTCACATCCCCGGCCTCTATGACCATGTGAAGCCGCCGGCCCGCAGCGAGCGCGCCAGTTGGCGGCGGCTGCCGTTCGACGCCGAGAAGATGCGCAGCGACGAGATCGGCTCCACCGCGCTGGCCGGCGAAAAGCGCGACCCGCTCGAGCGCATCTGGGCGCGGCCCACGCTCGACGTGCACGGCATCGTCGGCGGCTATATCGCGCCCGGCGCCAAGACGGTGATTCCGGCGCGGGCCACCGCCAAGCTCAGCATCCGGCTGGTTCCGGACCAGCAGCCTGCCGAAGTGATCGCGGCGCTCGAGGCGCGCGTCAAGGAATTGGCGCCGCCCGGCGTGAAGGTGCGCGTCAACGTGGTGCACCAAGCGCCGCCGCTCATCATGGACACCGACAACCCGTACCTGGCCAAGGCCGCCAAGGTCTTCAAGCAGGTCTTCGGAAAAAAGACGGTGTTCGTGCGCTCCGGCGGCTCGATCCCGGTGGTGGCGCTGTTCCACAACCACCTGAAGATACCCACGGTGATGATGGGCTTCGGGCTGCCCGACGACAACCTGCACGCGCCGAACGAAAAGTTTTCCCTCTCGAACTTCTACCGCGGCGTGGAAACGGTGGCGCGCTTCTTCGCGAGCGTCGCGAAGCCCACGCCATCCGCGCCGGCCGCGCCAACCGCACCAACCGCACCGGCCTAGAAATAAATCTTCAGGGCGAATTGGATGCGGCGGGGCTGATCGTTGAGCGGCGAGGAGCCGGGCAGCGAGCCGCCGACACCCTGGCGGCCGAAGGGGGCCTCGCCGAATGTTTCCGACCGAAACAGCTTGTCGGGACTGGCCAGGTTGGTGTGATTGAACAGGTTGAAGAGTTCGGCGCGGAACTGAATGCGTCCAGTCTCGCCGAAGCGTGGCAGCGCGAAGTTGCGGCTGAAGCCAAAATCGGCATTCCAGAAACCGGGGCTGCGCAGGGCGTTGCGCGGCAGGTTGCCGATCTTGCCTTCCTCCGGCGCGCGGAACTTTGTCCGGTCAAGGATCAGCAGGCCGCCGGGCATCGGGCGCCGCGGCGTCAGGTAGGCTTCTTCGCGGTCGCGCCCGGTAAAGTCGGCGCGATTGCTTTTCAGCGAGACGCAGGCCGGCAGGAAGGTATCGCACCCGCCGGCGAATACGGAAAACGGAAAGCCGGAGCGGAAGCCGGCCAGCGCCGCCGCTTCCCAGCCACCGAACAATCGGCGCCAGCCCTGGAACGGAGGCGAGACGGCCACGCCGTTCAGCACCAGATTGTGCGTCTGGTCGAAGTCGGAGAGCCCGTAGTCGGCGCGCGGGTCGAACTGGCGCGTGAACGCCGACGAGATCTGGAAGAAATCGGCGACGCGCCGGGCGCGCGGGTCCGCGGCCGCGCGCGCGCCGAACGGGTCGCTCTGCACGTCGCGCGTGCGGCTCATCGTGTAGGAAACCTGGAACTGGTATCGCTTGCTCCAGCGGCGCCTCACCTCGACGCCCAGCGCGGCGAAATCGGATGTTCCCTGGTTGGAGCGGTAGGTGATGTCCGGCTCGCGGTCGTTGAAGCGCAGTAGCGCGCCCTCCGGACTGGGCGCCGAGCCCAGGCGGTTGATGGTGTCGGCGGTGACCATCTTGCGGCCGAGCGAGCCGAGGTGACTGACCTCGGCAACCAGGTCCGGTGTCAGCGCGTGTTGGAAGCTGAGGAACCAGCTTTGGCCGTAGGGCGTGCGCAACCCACCGTCAATGGCAACCGTGTAGCCCCCCTGCAGAATGTCCAAAGCCACCGGCTGAACGCCGCGCGCCGCCGGAACACTGTACTGGAATCGGAACGGCGAGTCGGGGCTGGTGGTGAGGAACTGCAGGGTGATGCTGTTGCCGCGCGCATCCATCCAGAAGTTGTTAAAGATGCGGTCGAAGAATACGCCGTAGCCGCCGCGCAATACGCTCTTGCCGTCGCCGCGAACGTCGAGCGCAAAGCCGAAGCGCGGGGCGAAGTTGTTGCGGTCGGGCCGGAACAGGTGGTCAATAGCTGCCAAGCCTCCCGTGGCGATTCTCTCGCCGATGTTGCTGCCACGGCCGAAGACGAAGTTGTAGTCGCGGGTTGACTTGCGCGGGTTCGGCACGCCGAAGTATTCGAAGCGCGCGCCCACGTTCAGCGTCAGCCGGCGGGTCAGCTTCAGGTTGTCCTGCACAAACGCGGCGAACTCCTTCTGGCCGTAGTAGCGGCGGAACTCGGCATCGGTTGCGGGCCGTCCGGTCTGGCGGCCCAGCGCGATGAGCAGCAGCTCCGGATCGTCGCGCAGAAAATCGAAGATGCTGCTGACAATGTACAGGCCGTCGCGCGCCGGCGAGAGCAGCGAATCGTGCAGCCCCTGCCTCCACTCGAATCCGATACCGAGCGCGTGGCGGCCGGACAGCCGGCTGTAGTTGTCGAGGAAGTGCAGGATGGTGTCGCGGAAGAAGTAGTCGTACGGCGCCTCGCTGCCGGGCAGCGCGATGGTGTCGGCCGAGAGGTAGGTGGGCACGTCCGGGTGCGGGCGCAGAAAGCGGACGCTGTTGCGGCTGATGCCGAACTTCAGCTCATTCGATCCGCCCAGCAGATCGCGCGTGTAGTTGGTGGAAAGGTTCTGGCCGCGGCCGGCCAGCGGTTCGTTCAACCCGGGGTAGGTGCTGAAAAAGAAGTTCTCGGTGGTGCCTTCGGAGAACGAATAGCGTCCGCTGAAGCGGTGCTTGCCGTTGGCGGTGGTGTAGTCGGCGCGGCCCAGCGTGAGCGTTTTGCCCTGCACGATCGGGAGGAAATATCTCTGGTTTACGGCGAAGGGGAAGCCGGGCACCGGTTCCCCGCCGGGCGGAGGGAACATGGTCATCAGCCGCCTGGCGATGCTGCCCTCGCGCGCGAGGCTGACGAACTCCTTGCTGGGCATGAAGACCTGCTGCTCCTGGCTGCGGCTGGAGGAATAGGCCCGTTCGAAGTTTCCGAAAAAGAAGATGCGGTCGCGCACCACCGGCCCGCCCAGCGAAGCGCCGTACTGGTTCTCCCGGTAGGGCACGCGCGGCAGACCCTGCCGTTCGTCGGGAAGCGGAAGTCGCGGGCACGGATGGCAATTGTTCGAGAAGGTATTGGCGTTCAACCGGTCATGGTTGAAGAATTCGTAAAGAGTCCCGTGCAGCTCATTGGTGCCGCTGCGGGTGATGGCGTTGGCGATGAATCCGGAGGCCCGGCCGAACTCGGCCGAGTAGTTATTGATGCTCATCCGGTATTCTTTCACCGCGTCGGCCGATACCTTGGTGGCCGCGCCGGTCACCAGCAGGTCGTTATTGTCCACGCCGTCGAGCAGGAAGTTGGAACTGGCGACGCGCTGTCCGTTCACCGAGAAGCCCAGTCC
>JBKKAI010000124.1:0-4632 GCA_046714815.1 Terriglobia bacterium
GTCTGGACCAGCGGGTGCCGCCGGCGCGGCTCGATCGTGGCGCGCGTGCCACCGGCCTTGCTGTCGGAGACGCGCTCGATCGCCAGCGTCACGCTTTCCTTCCGGGCCGCGGCCTCGGCCAGGGCGATGATCTGGCGGTCCACCCGCTCGAGCGCCTCCGGGTCGGTGGAGCGCAGGTCCACGGTGAACCAGGCCTCTTCGGGAAGGGAATTGAAAATCTTACCGCCGCCGATCATGCCGATGTTGTAAATGAAGGTGGACTCGCCGCCCGCCGGAGGAATCGGGATGCCGTAGATATCGAGGATGGCGCGCGACACAGCGCGCGCCGGCGACGGCCGGCCGCGGCTGTTGAGCGTGTGGGCGCCGGCGCCCGAGTACTTGTAGCGGGTCCAGCGGATGCCGAGCGCGCCGTAGGAAATATCGCTGAGGCCGCCGTCGAGCGCGATCAGAACGCCGGTCTGCGGGCGATGGCGCTCCAGCCAGTGGCGCATTCCGCGCAGGCCCACCTCCTCCTGCACGGTTGCCAGAAAAATCACGTCCGATTGGGTCCGGGTTCCGGCGGCCTGCATGGCGCGCGCCGCCGCCAGCAGGTTGGCGACGCTGGCGCGGTTGTCGAATACCCCGGGCGCGTACAGCTTGTTGCCTTCGCGCCGCACCTTCACCGGCGTGTCCAGCGGGTGGACGGTGTCCATGTGCGCGGCAAACACCACCGCCGGACGGCCGTCAACCCCGGGCGCACGCTCCGGGTTGGCGCCTTTGCGCACGCCCCACACGTTGCCGATTTCGTCGCCCTGAATCTCTTTCAGCCCGGCGCGCTCCATCTCTTTGCGCACGTACGCGGCGCGCTTCTCTTCCAGCCGCGACGGCGCCGGTATTTCGGTTATGGTGATCCATTGCCGGAGCTGCTCGTCGCGGCCCTGGTCTATGTGCCGCAACGCGGCGGCCACGTCCGGCCGGCGGGCGATCGAGTCGTTCCACAGCGTGGGATATTTTTCCGGCTCCTGCTTTTGGGCGCGCGGAAAAAGGCCGGCTCCCGTCCACAGGACGGCCGAAACAAGGAGAGTGGTAAACAGAATCCGCATCTGTCAGGCGGCGAACCGCAGCCGCAGAATCGTTCCGATGATCTTCCAGCCGGCCGCCAGTGACGCCCGCAGGCTGCCCGAGATCTTGCTGGTACCGATGCGCCGCCGGTAGCTCACCGGCGCCTCGATCACGCGCAGGCGGCGCCGCAGTGCGCGCACCTGCATCTCCACGGTCCAGCCGAAGTCAACGTCGCGCATGCCCAGCTCGCGCAGCCGGCCGGCGCGGATGGCGCGGAACGGCCCCAGGTCAGTGTAACGGAAGCCGTAAAGCCAATGGAGCAGGGTGGTGGCCAGGGCGTTGCCGAAGCGCTGGTGGGGCGCCAGCGATCCCGGCTCGGCGCGGCCGAGCACGCGCGAGCCGATGACCATGTCGGCGCGGCCGGCGGCGATGGGCTCCACCAGGGCGCGCGCCTCGTCCGGCACATCGCTCGAATCGGCGTCCATGAACACGACAATGCCGGCGCGCGGGTCGAGCGCCGCGATGCCGGCCTGGCAGGCGCGCCCATAGCCCCGGCGCGGCTCGCTCACCACCGTCGCGCCATGCGCGCGCGCCACTTCGGCGGTGCCGTCCGTGCTGCCGTTGTCCACCACCAATACCTGCGAGTAAAGGCCGCGCGGCAAAGCCGCCAGCGTCCGGCCGATGGACGCCTCTTCATCGAGCGCCGGAATCACCAGTGAGACAAACGGCGGGAGCGAGACATCCGGCAGGCTTTCCTGGGAGCGCGGGCATCTTGCCCGCCCCGGTTGCGTCCCGCTTCGCAGGAAGCGGGCGGGACGCCCGCGCTCCCAGGGCCCTTCTGGCTGAGCATGGCGCGGCCCGCTCATTTTCTGGAGGCGCCCGCAACGGGCGCGGCCTTGAGGTGCTGGTCGAAGAAGGCCAGCACGCGCTCGCGGATCTCCGGCACCGTGGGAGAGATCGGCTCGTCGCCGAGCTGAGTGAAACTATGGTCCGCGTTCTTCACCCGTATGAGATCGGCGGGGATGCCGGCCTTCCGCGCGGCTGCCAGCATCAGCTCCGACTGGCGGATCGGCACCAGCCGGTCCCGCTCCCCGTGCACCAGCAGCAGCGGCGGATCTTTCTTGTCGAGGTGCGAGATCGGGCCGGCCTGCCGGAAGAGCTCCGGATTGCCGGCGTATTCGTCGCCGAGGAAACGCGCAAATGTGCCGGGACGGCCGGACGGGTCCGGCGGGCGGATCAAAGCGCCGGCGCGGATTTGCTCGGAGAAATCCACGAAGTCAAACACGCCGAAATAGGCGGCCACCGCCTGGACACGGCTGTCATGGCCGGCGTGCCCGCCGGAGCCTTCGTAGCGGCCTTCGTCGAGGGCGTGCAGCAGCCCGGCCAGGTGGCCGCCCGCCGACCCACCCCATACGCCGATCCGCTTCGGGTCAACGTTGTACTTGCGCGCGTTGGCGCGCAGCCAGCGCACCGCGCACTTCACGTCTTCGATATGGGCGGGGAACTGGTGCTCCGGACTGAGCCGGTAATTCACCGACACGACAAAATATCCGTGCGGCGCAAACCATACCGGCTCGCGCCCGTTCTTGTCGCCGCCCTCCCAGCCGCCGCCGTGCACCCACATCAGCGCCGGCATCGTGTTGGCCCGCTCCTTCGGACGGTAGATGTCGAGCAGCAGCGGCTCGCCGCCCCCGCTGCAGTACTGGACATCGCGCGTGGCCTCGACCGTGTCGGGCACTTCCACCTTCTGCGCACGGGCCTTTTCGCGCGATGCCACCAGCCGCTCCGGCGCGGCCGAAGGAGGGACCTTGCCGGCCACCGCCGCCCGGAGCGTTACGCTCCAGGTGGCCAACGCGGCGCCCAGTAGGAGCAACAGCGGGATTCGTTTCATGACGCCCCAAGATTACCAGTCCAAAGTCCAAAGTCCAACACCGTTCACTTAGCGGGACGCGAACGGAGCGGGTTCGCCGCGGCGAACCGCGGCGAACCGCGCTCCCAGGAGTCGCGCGTGGGACTTCGTGCTACCATCCGGATATGAAAACCAAGGCCTGCCTGTTGGGTCTGTTTCTTGCGGCCACCGCCGCCCAAACGCAAAACATGCCGCCGGCCGCCGCCGCTGTGCGCGAAGTCACCGTGGATCGCGTCATGCTGACCAACCTGGGTTTCGCGCTCACGCTGCGGGCGCTCGACGGCGCCGGCCGCATCGAGATGATGGTCGGCTTCCTGGAGGGCGAATCCATCCACAAGGCGCAACGCAACGAGAAGGCGCCGCGGCCCATGACCCACGACATTTTCAAGACCTTTCTCGACCGCAACGGGTGGAAGGTGGAAAGCGTGGTAGTCCGGGACCTGGTGGAAGGCGCCTTCCACGCCGACCTGGTTTTCCAGAAGGACGGCCAGAAGCAGACTTACGACGCGCGTCCCAGCGATTCGATTGCGCTGGCGTTGCGCTCCGGCGCCAAGATCTTCGTGGCGAACAAGGTGTTCGACTTGCAGCGCCGCGAAGACGAGAAAACTCCTGAACAGCGCAGGCGTGGCCGGCCTGGCATTACGTAGGGATTGAGGTAGGCGGGCGGCAGGTCTGGATACCCACCGCCCTTAAGTTTGGAAGGGGGTTTTGCTAATACCTTCCATCAGTGCAATTCACCTGCCATAGTAAAATGCGCTATCGCCGGCCGGCGGCCAACTCGCGCGGGGCATAGTAGCCGCGGCGATGGCGGACATGCAGCCCGGCGAAGTTTGTCCGAAGCTGAACGTTGCGGAAGCTGCCGTCGCGGGCGGCGTTCGTCGGGTAGTAGCCGACGGTATATTGCTGGCGCAGCTCGGCCGAAACCTGTTGTGCGGCCTGGTCCACCAGGCCGGCGCCGCCGAAGCGCGTGTGTTCGATGTGGAACGCGCGGCCGCCGGTGGCGTCGGCGATGGTTTCAAGAATGCGCATGTCCACCGTGTCCTCATTGCGGCGGTTCACCTGCCCACGGCCGATGCGAATGCTGAATCGCGACGCGCCGCGGTCGTCCCGGCCGATGCCCATGGCATAGACCAGCACCTCGGACTGGCGCGCCATCTCCAGCACCTCTTCGACCTTGATGTGGCTGTCGGTATCGTTGCCGTCGCTGATCAGCAGGATGGCTTTCTTGCGGTGACGCCCGTGGCTCACTTTTTCCAGCGCCTCGGCCAGCGCGTCGTAGAGCCTGGTGGCGCCGCGCGGCTGCAGCCGGTGAGCGGCCTCGGCGAACAGCTCGCGGTTGCCGGTAAAGTCCAGCTCCAGCTCCACGGAGCCGGCGAAGCGCATCAGAAACACGTCATCATCGGGCTGGATGGTGTTGACGAAGCGCTCCAGCGCGTCGGCGGCGTGGGCGATCTTGTCGGCCATGCTGCCGCTGGTGTCAATCACCACGCCGACGCTAACCGGAACAATCTCGTTGTGAAACAGGGAAATCACTTGCGGCACGCCGTCCTCGTGCAGCGTGAGCTGCTCGCGGCGCAGCGACCCGACGTAGCGCCCGCCGCTGTCGGTGACCGTAGCCGGGAAGGTCACCAGGTTGACGTCCACCTTGATGGTGGTTTCCTCGGTGACCGGCTCGATAGCGG
>JBKKAI010000125.1:0-10213 GCA_046714815.1 Terriglobia bacterium
ATCGTCATCATGAACATCATGCTGGTTTCGGTGACCGAGCGGACCAAGGAGATCGGGGTGCGGCGGGCCTGCGGCGCGCGGCGCCAGGACATTTTGCGGCAGTTCCTCGCCGAGGCCATGCTTTCCTGCGTGATCGGCGGCGTGGTGGGCGTGCTGATCGGCTTCGGCGCCGCCGGCGCGCTCAAAGCCCTCACCAGCTTCCCCGCCGACGTGAAGCTGTGGGTGGCGATTTTGGGCGTCTTCTTCGCTTCGACGATCGGGCTGTTTTTCGGCATCTACCCGGCCGTGCGCGCCGCGCGGCTCGACCCGGTGGTGGCGTTGCGGAGCGAGTGAGCCTTTTGTCATGACCAGAGACGAGCTCAAACAGAATTTCCTGGTGGCCATGGACACCTTGCGGGCGCGCAAAGGCCGCGCCGCACTCACCGTACTGGGCATCGTGATCGGCGTCACCTCGGTGATCGCCGTCGCGGCCATCATCCAGGGGCTCAACCGTCACGTCGCCGACCGCGTGCAGGCGCTGGGCTCGCGCGTGTTCTTCGTCAGCCGCCTGCCGTTCGGGCGCTTCGGGCGTCCGCCCGAGCACATCCGCCTGCGCAAGCATTTCAAGTACGACGACGCGCGGTTCATCCGCGAGCAGTGCCGCTCCTGCGAGTACGCCACTGCGTTCGGCACGCGCGCCTTCTTCTTCGGGGAGACGAACGACATCCGCGCCGGGCGCGAGCAGGTGGAGAATCCCATCGTGCGCGGCGTGGACCCGGAATATGCCGATGCCATCCCGCTGTTCTCGGTGGGCGACGGCCGCTTCATCAGCCCCTACGACCTCGAGCACAGCCGGTACGTCTGCGTTCTGGGCGCGGCGGTGGCCGGCTCGCTGTTTCCCACCGTGGACCCGGTGGGCCGCGAGGTGTCGCTGAACGGGCTGCGCTTCGAGGTCATCGGCGTCTTCGAAAAGGACCCCGGCCTGTTCGGCGGCGCGGGCGTGGACCGCTTCGTCATCATTCCCTACTCCACGTTCCACAAGCTCTATCCGGCGAGCAAAGAGCATTTCATAGCCGTCAGCGTGCGCGACACGGCCCTGCTGGCGCGCGCCCAGGACGAAGTGGTCGAGATCGTGCGGCGGCTGCGCAAGGTGCCGCCGCGCGGCGACAATGATTTCGAGGTGGCCACGCCCGATTTCCTCACCGCGCTGTGGAGCCAGTTGACCGGCGCGCTGGTGATCCTGACCGGAGTCATCAGCTCGATCGGCCTGCTGGTCGGCGGCATCGGGGTCATGAATATCATGCTGATCTCGGTGACCGAGCGCACCCAGGAGATCGGCATCCGCAAGGCGGTGGGCGCGCGGCGCAACGATATCCGCATTCAGTTCCTGATCGAGGCGGTCATGCTCACCAGTGTCGGCGGCGTGCTGGGCATCCTGCTCGGCGCAATGGTAAGCTGGACCGTGCACGCGGTTTTTCCCGCGCTGCCGACCGAAGTTTCCGTGCTCTGGGTGACGCTCGGCTTCCTGATCTCGGCTTCCATCGGCCTGTTCTTCGGCTTTTATCCGGCCAACCGCGCCGCCAACCTCGATCCGATCGTCTGCCTGCGCTACGAATAGCGGCTTCTGAAAGACATCCCGAAGCCACAAAGAAGGAACAGCCGGGAACGAACCAAGTTCGACAGAATGCCGCTGTCCAGCCTGTTCCGCCTGTTCCGCCTGTTATCTACAGGGTGGAAACAGGCAACTTGGCGCGAGTTGCCACGCGCGTTCAATCGGGCGGAGGCCCGGGTCTGCGGGTAACAGCGGCGGTGGCCGCCGGCGGCGCATGAGTGACATGGGAAGGGGTTGGATCCTTCGGGGGTGCTACTACCGGCTTAAACCTGCTTACAATCTCAGTATGACATACGCTGTCAAGTGTTTTGCCGGTTTTCGGGCATCCGGTTGTTGAAATCAAAGCGAATATAGTTGAGACAAACTTTTTTGGCAGGAAGGGGCGATTCTGTATCCTGTGTGGAATCAAAGGGTTAGACTTTCGGCTTCCAGCGGGTTTGGGCGAAAAAGAGGCCGATCAGCAAGAGCCGAACGGAAAATCACGGGCCGCCGTTCTTAAGCGGTCGGCGCTCCCAGGAGCGCGAAATTTACCCATCTGTACCACCTTTCGCTTAGAGGTGGCCGCGCGGCGGCCAGCCTCCCGGCCAGAACCGCCGCTGTAAATCCGGCGGCGGGCGGCACCTCAATTCCGAAAGAGCCGACGTGGTTCGAGTGGTACTTGCTGGTCCTTGCCGGATTGGCGTGGGTTGTCTTTTCCGGCGGGAGTCTTTAATCTGGTTTGGCTCGAAGGAGGACCATGCTTCGCAGTTACCGCGGCACGAAGCCGCGCGTCGCGCCGGGCGCGTACATTGACCAGAGCGCGCAGGTGATCGGCGACGTCGAGATCGGCGAGCGCTCCAGCGTCTGGATGTGCGCGGTGGTGCGCGGCGACGTGCACTTCATCCGCATCGGCGCCGAGACCAACGTCCAGGACAACTCCGTGCTGCACGTCTACCGCGAGAAGCACCCGCTGCTGCTCGGCGACCGGGTCACGGTGGGCCACAGCGTCACCCTGCACGGCTGCACCATCGAGTCCGACTGCCTGATCGGGATGGGCGCGGTGGTGCTGAACGGCGCGCAGGTGGGCTCGGGCTCGATCATCGGCGCCGGCGCCGTGGTCACCGAGGGCACGGTGGTGCCACCGCACAGCTTGTTTCTGGGCGCCCCGGCGAAGTTCCGCCGCCAACTGGGCGACGACGACCTGCAAGGGATCCGCCGCTACGCCGCCAACTACGTCGAGTACGCCGCCACCTATCTGGCCGAGAACGGGCCCCGCACATGATCCGGGCGATCAAGGGGACCCGCGACCTGCTGCCGCCGGAGAGCGCGCTGTGGAACCGCGTCGAGGCGCTCGCGCGCCAGGTGTTCGCCGTTTACAACTACGGCGAAATCCGCTCCCCCATTTTCGAGGAGACGCAGCTCTTCGCGCGCAGCGTCGGTGAAGAGACCGATATCGTCAGCAAGGAAATGTACACGTTCGACGACCGCGGCAGCTCGCTGACGCTGCGCCCGGAGGCCACCGCGTCGGTGGTGCGCGCCTACATCGAGCACCGTCTTTGGGAGCGTCCCGGCCTCACGAGGCTGTATTATATCGGGCCGATGTTCCGGCGCGAGCGGCCGCAGAAAGGACGCTACCGCCAGTTCGCGCAGATCGGCGCCGAAACGATCGGCTCGGAAAGCCCGGCGGTGGACGCGCAGATGATCGAGATGCTGGTGGACCTGCTGGAGCGCGCCGGGCTGAAGAATTACGAGCTGCGGCTGAACTCGATCGGCGACGCCGCGTGCCGTCCCGCCTATCTCGACCGCCTGCGCCGGGAATTGGCCGCCGTCGCCGGCCAGATGTGCGGTGACTGCCAGCGCCGCGCCGCCACCAACCCGCTGCGGGTGCTCGACTGCAAAGTCCCGGCCGACCAGCCCATCATCGAAAAGCTGCCGCTGGTGAGCGACTCTCTGTGCCAACCGTGCCGCGAGCATTTCGAGCAGGTGCAGCAGGCGCTCGGTGATCGCGGCGTGCCGTTCACGGTTGTGCCGCGCATGGTGCGCGGCCTCGATTACTACACCCGCACGACGTTCGAGTTCGTCCACCATGGTCTGGGCGCGCAGAACGCGGTGCTGGGCGGCGGCCGCTACGATGGCCTGTCGGAGGCGCTGGGCGGCCCGAAAGCGCCGGGCATCGGCTTTTCGATCGGCGAAGACCGGTTTGTGCTGGCGCTCGAAGCCTGCGGCGTCGAAGCGGCGGCGCCGGTGTTGGATGTCTACATCATCTGGATGGGCGACAAAGTGGCGGCGCCGGCGTTTGCGCGGGCCGCCGAGCTCGCCGGCGAGCTGCGCCGCCACGGCCTGGTGACCGAGGTGCAGCCCGACGCCCGCAAGCTGGGCCGCGCCCTCGAGCAGGCGGCGAAGCAGAAGGCGCGCTTCGCGCTGATCGTCGGCGAGAACGAAGTGCGCGAGGGGCGCTATCCGCTGAAAGACATGGCGCGGGGGGAGCAGCAGCCGCTGACCCGCGAAGAAATCCTGGAGAAGCTGGCGCCCGAAAGCGGCCGGCAGTTCGGAGCGAAAGCTCCGGGTGGCCGGTGAACCTGCGGCGCGCGCCCACCCGGAGCGAAAGCTCCGGGTGGCAGACGGTTCATTCATGACACTGGATTTTCTCGGCAACCTGCGCCGCACGCACCGCTGCGGCGAGCTGCGCCCGGAGCACGCCGGGCAGGACGCGGTGCTGATGGGCTGGGTGGCGCGCCGCCGCGACCTGGGCAGCCTGATCTTCCTCGACCTGCGCGACCGCACCGGCATCACCCAGGTGGTCTTCAACCGCGACCTGCAGGCGGCCGCGCACGCGCGCGCCGGCGAGCTGGGCCGCGAATTCGTGGTGGCGGTCCGCGGCCGGGTTGTGGCGCGCACCCCCGCGACCGTCAACGCCGAGATCGCCACCGGCGCGATCGAGGTGATGGCTGCCGAGCTGCTGGTGCTCAACGAAGCCCGCACGCCGCCGTTCGCCATCGAAGAAGGCGCCGTGCAGGAAGACACCCGGCTGCGCTACCGCTTCCTCGACCTGCGCCGCCCCCAGATGCAGGCCAATATCGAGCTGCGCCACCGCATCGCCGCCGAGATTCGCCGCCACATGAACGAGCAGGGTTTCCTCGAGATCGAGACGCCGTTCATGACCCGCTCGACGCCGGAGGGCGCGCGCGACTACCTGGTGCCCAGCCGCGTGCAGCCCGGCACGTTTTACGCGCTGCCGCAGTCGCCGCAGTTGTTCAAGCAGATCCTGATGATCTCCGGTTTCGACCGCTACTACCAGATCGTGCGCTGCTTCCGCGACGAGGACCTGCGCGCCGACCGCCAGCCGGAGTTCACCCAGCTCGATATCGAGATGTCTTACCCGCAGCAGGCGCAGATATTCGAGCTGATCGAGCCGCTGATGGTGCGCCTGACGGCGCTGGCCGGCCTTACCCCGCCGCGCGAATTCCCGCGCCTGAAGTTCGACGAGGCCATGCGGCGGTACGGCAGCGACAAGCCCGACCTGCGGCTGCCCCCGCTGGTGGAAGTGAACCAGTTTTTTCCGCCGGACGCGCTCGACAAGCTGCGCCTGCACCCGCACCTGCCGCTGCTGGCGTTTCGCGCGCCGAAATGCGCCGACCTGTCGCGCAAGGAGCGCGATGATCTGAACCAGTTCGTCGCCGAGCGCGACGCGCGCGGGTTCGCCGACCTGCGCCACACCGGCGCCGGGCTGGAGGGCTCGCTGGTGAAGAGCTTCCCGGAGACGGCGCGGCTCATTGGCGAGGCCGTGGGCGCGGAGGCGGGCGACCTGGTGCCGATTGTCGCCGGGCCGCTCTCGCCGGCCGGCCACAGCGTCGAGCGCCGGACCGCCGGCCCGGCTGTGACGCAGCACGATATCCCCATCTTCAACGCCGCCGGCGCGCTGCGCCTGCACCTCGGCCAGAAATTCAACAGCCGCCACGGGCTGCTCGATCCGCGCGACTTCCGATTCCTGTGGGTGACCGACTTTCCGATGTTCGAATGGAGCGAAGAAGGCCGGCGCTGGGCGGCGGTGCACCATCCGTTCACTTCGCCCAACGAGGAAGACATGGAGCGGCTGGAGAGCGACCCGGCCGCGGTGCGGGCCCAGGCCTACGACCTGGTGCTGAACGGCACCGAGCTCGGCTCGGGCTCCATTCGTATTCACCGGCGCGACGTGCAGTCGCGCATCTTCCGCGCGCTCGGCTTCAGCGATGAGGAGGCGCGCAGCCGCTTCGGCTTTTTCCTCGAGGCGCTCGAGTACGGCACGCCGCCGCACGGCGGCATCGCTTTCGGCCTGGACCGGCTGGTCATGCTGCTGGCCGGTGAAACTTCCATCCGCGACGTGATCCCGTTTCCCAAGACGGCCCGCGCCGTGGACCTGATGGTGGATGCTCCGACCCCGGTCGCCGAAGCGCAGCTTCGCGAGTTGGGCCTGGAGATCCGCCGCCGTTAAACTTCGATTGGAGGCTTGAAATGATCGTTCTTCTGGCAATGGCGCTGATGATGGTTCAGGGTGACTCGGCCGCCGACAGGGTGAAACAATTCCCCGCCGCCGATGTCGAAAAGCAGGTGGCGAAGATGCTGCCCGTGACGCTCGAAAAAGGCGACAAGCATACGGTGATGATCAACCGTCGAAACAAGGCCGGTGAATCCGAAGTGCACGCGGTGGACACCGACGTCTTTTACGTGACCGACGGGTCGGCCACCTTCACCACCGGAGGCACGATCGTCGGCGGCAAGACGACCGCGCCGGGCGAGACCCGCGGCTCCGCCATCAAGGGCGGCAAGGCCCGCCGCATCGCCAAGGGCGACATCCTGACTATTCCCCACGGCACGCCGCACTGGTTCAGCGAGGTGCAGGGCACGGTGACCTACCTCATCGTCAAAATCGCCACCGGCCCCGGCGCAAAGTAGCGCAGGCTCGCCGCGGCGAGGCTGTGCCCGGCGTAATCCGGTCCGGAACCCGCCGCCGGCGCGGCGCCTGGGTGTTGCCGGAGACGGCAGACTCCGCGCGAGCGCGTCCGGTTATCATGCTGCCTGCGGGCGCGCATAGTACAATGCAAGGCCCGCCAGATGACCGGACAATCCATCGCCCACTATCGCGTCACTTCCAAGCTTGGCGAAGGCGGAATGGGCGCCGTTTACCGCGCCACAGACACCAAGTTGAATCGAGAAGTCGCCGTGAAGGTGTTGCCTCCGGCCTTCGCGCGAGACGCCGAGCGTATGGCGCGCTTCACCCGTGAAGCGCAGGTGCTGGCGTTGCTGAATCATCCGAACATTGCCCAGATCTACGGGATTGAGGAATCGGGCGGGACGCAAGCCCTGGTGATGGAGCTCGTGGAAGGCCGCACGCTCGATAAGGCGTTTCCGCTCGGCGGCATTCCCCCGGCCCAGTTTTTCGACGTCGCGGTGGCGCTCGCCGATGCGCTTCACGCTGCCTATCAGAAGCGAATCACCCACCGGGACCTGAAGCCCGCCAACATCATGGTGACCGGGGACGGCCGGGTGAAGATTCTCGACTTCGGTTTGGCCCGCGTGGCCGAGGCGGCACCCGCGGACTTCGACATGGCGGCGACGCGGACAGGCCTGACGCAGGCGGGCACGATCATCGGCACCATTCCCTATATGTCCCCCGAGCAGATCGAGGCCCGCCCGCTCGATCACCGCACCGATCTTTTCTCGCTGGGCGTGCTGCTGTACGAAATGGCCACCGGCGCCAGACCCTTCCGCGGAGATACTTCGCCGGCGTTGATGGCCTCGATTCTGCTCGAGCGCCCCAAGCCGGTGGTCCTGGTACGGCCGGACATCCCCGAAGAAGTTTCCCGCCTCATCGGACGCTGCCTGGAGAAGGACCCTCGCGACCGCGTCCAGACCGCGCAAGAGATTCTGGTTGAACTGAAGGCGCTGCGTCGTGTTTACGATTCAGGAGTTACGGCCGCGCGGACCCCGCAGCCTTCGGGCTCTCGCGCCGGCGACATGAAAATCGCCGTGGCGCCCTTCGCAAGCCGGACGGCCAGCAGTGAATCCGAAGACTTTGCGGACGGCCTGACCGAAGACATCACCGCCGGTCTCTCTCGCTTCCCATACCTGTCGGTGGTGACGCGGCCATCGTCGCCATCGTTGCCATCGTCGCCAGGGTCGCCATCGTTGCCATCGTCGCCGCGCCCGGTGGCCCCCGGCTCCACCGGCGAACAACTGGGAGCGCGTTACATCATCGAGGGAAGCGTGCGCAGCGCCGCTCGAACCATCCGCGTGAACGCGCGGCTCGTGGACACACAAACGGGCGCGCACATGTGGGCCGAAACCTACACGCGCGACACGCAGGCGGCTGACCTTTTTGCCCTGCAGGACGACATCACCAACCATATCGTTGCCACCGTCGCCGATGGCAGTGGTGTCCTGGTGCGCTCCATGGGAAATCCACTCCGGGACCGGCCGTGCGACGAACTGACGATGAGCGAGCTGATCCTGCGCTACCAGGTTTTCATGCAGCAGTTTCAGCCGGACGAGCACGCGCGGCTTCGCACCGCCTTGGAGAGCGCCCTGCAGCGCGAACCGGCTCACGCGGAGGCCTGGGCCTGTCTGGCGATGCTCTATCACCACGAATATTCCCACTCCATCAACCCGTTGCCGGATCCGCTGGGGCGCTTGCGAGCCGCGGCCGAGCGCGCCATTGAGGCCGATTCGGTCTGCCAGCGCGGGTGGTGGGGACTGGCTATCTCCTGCTTTTACGTGCGTGATCTTCCCGGGCTGCGCGCCGCCGCCGAGCGAGCCATCTCGCTGAATCCCCTGAGCACGACCATCCTGGCCAGCATCGGGATGCTGCGGGCCTACGCGGGCGACTGGGACGAGGGCGTGGCCAACGCTCGCCGGGCGATGGAGATCAATCCGCATCATCCCGGCTGGTATTACTGGCCGTCGTTCTACAACAGCTACCGGCAGCACGCTTACGAGGACGCGTTCCAGATTGCGAAGCGCTTCAACATGCCGGCGTTCTACTGGACCCCCTTGTGCATCGCGGTCACGGCGGGCAAACTCGGACGCCGCGCCGACGCCCAAGCCGCCCTCGAGGCCCTCGGCAAGCTCGATTCCGCTCTTCTCCACCCCGAGCGTCTGCGAGCTGCTTTCGCGATCTGGCAATGGGACGTGCACCTCCTCGACGACCTGATGGATGGCTTCCTGAAGGCCAAGGCCGTGGCGGAGAGCGAAGAGGTGAAACCGCTCTCGGGACAGGTGGCCTCGATTGCGGTCCTGCCCTTTACAGACATGAGCGAAGCGAAGGACCAGGAATGGTTCTGCGATGGTATCGCCGAAGAGATACTGAACGCGCTGACTCACCTGAAAGGGTTGAACGTAGCCGCCCGCACCTCGGCCTTTTCGTTCCGGGGAAAGAGCGACGATCTGCGAAGCATCGGCGAGAAACTGCACGTCACCACCGTGCTGGAAGGCAGCGTGCGGCGGTCCGGAGATCGCCTGCGGATCGCGGTGCAGCTCAACGAAGTGGCCACCGGCTATGGCCTGTGGTCGGAGCGCTACGATCGCGAGATCAAGGACATCTTCGACGTTCAGGACGAGATTGCCAAAGCCATCGCCGAGCGGCTTAGGGTGACGCTGGCCGGAGGCGCGGAAGCGCGGCTGGTCCCCAAAGCGACGGCGAACGTGGAGGCGTACCAGCTTTATCTGAAAGGGCGCGGCCTTCTCTACCGGCGCGGAAGCAGCATCGCGCCGGCCCTGGAACAGTTCAAGAAGGCCGTGGAACTCGATCCCGGCTACGCGGCCGCGTGGGCGGGCGTCGCCGATGCGTACACGGTGCTGTCTTACTTCGGTATTGTGCGGGGCCACGAAGCCAAACCCCATGCCCTCGCGGCCGCCAGGCGGGCGATCGAACTGGACCCCAACTCGGCGGAGGGGCACGCCGCTCTCGCCTGCGCGACGCTGCTCCATTATGGAGATCGCCAAACCGCCGATCGCGAGTTTGTTCGCGCCCTGGAGCTCAATCCCAGTTACATCCAGGGCCGGTGCTGGTATGCGCTCTTCTATCTGCAATGGACCTGCGGGCGATTCGACGAGGGGATCGCCGAGGCGCGCCGGGCGCTCGCCAGCGATCCGCTGTCGGCCTACACCAGAGCGGTCCTGGCCTTCTGCTTAAGCACCGCGGGCCAGAACAGCGAGGCGGCCGAGATGGCGCGCACCGCTGTGCAGGCTGACCCGGCGTCCTTCCTGGCGCGGTATGCCCTGGCCATGTCTCTCAGCTCGGGCAACCGGTTCGAGGAGGCGGTTGCGGTCTTCGAGGAGGCCGCGGCCATGTCGGCCGGGCACCCTTTCGCCATCGGCAGTTTGGCCATGGCCCTGGCCCGGTGGGGAAAGCCATCCGAGGCGCGGAACCTGCACCAGGCATTGATGGACCGAGCCTCATTGGGATACATTCCGCTCTTCCCGATGGCCCTCACCGCCGCCGCGGCGGGTGAGCACGAGCAGGCCCTCGACTTCGCCGAGCGAGCCTGGCAAGAACGCGAGCCGGGGTTCCTTCTTTATGCCCGCCATTTCACCGATTATGGCTGGTTCCGCCAGCAGCCGCGCTTCACCGCGATTCTCCGGGAGCTCGATGCGTTATGACCACAAAGC
>JBKKAI010000126.1:0-8216 GCA_046714815.1 Terriglobia bacterium
CGCCGCTCGAGTTGGGCAGGATGGCGCCGGCCGGGTCGCGGGCCACGCACATCGGGTCACTGAAGTCGCGACAGACGCGGTCGAACACCACCGGCTGGAAGTTGCCGCCGCCCACGTTGACGGTGGCCAGAGGCGAGGTCATCGGGAAGCGCGCGTCATTGATGGAATCGTAGAAGAGGCTGCCAATACCGCGATTGCCGTTGTAGGTCAGCTCAATCGCCATGCGGTTGGGCAACTCACGCGAAATCGCCAGGTTCCATTGCTGCACGTAGGGCATGTGCAATTCGCGGTCCGGGATCAGCAGCGTGCTCTGCAGCGTGCCGCCCTGGATGCGCACACCGTTGCCTTCGGAAGCGGTGGTGCGGCTGGCGGAGCCGGGCACGAATTGAAAACCGCAGCTTGGATCTGAGATTTCATTGCGGCACAGGGCGCTGAAATCGGCGCCGAAGCCGTTGGGTGGTTGCGTGCGGATGCTCAACTGGTTCTGCGAAAAAACCGACTGGAAGATGCGGCTGTGGTAAACGCCATAGCCGCCGCGGAGGACGAACCGGCCCGGCCCGCCGGTGAGCCGGCGCAGCCAGGAGGTGTCCGCCGACGGCCGCCAGGCGAACCCGACCCGCGGCTCGATATTGTTGTAGTCACCGCCGAAGCCGTATGGAAAGCGATTCTCCTTTTCACGCGGCGCGCCGACCGCCTCCCAGCGAATTCCAAGGTTGAGGGTCAGGTTGCGCCGCAGCCGGTAATCGTCCTGGAAATACAAGTTCGTTTCCCTGTACCGGTTCTCGGCCAGGGGGTTGCCGAACCCGGCCTGGTAGCCGGTGACAAAACCGCGCAGGAAGTTCTCCCAGCCGGTGAAGCCGGTCCCGGCGCGGATTGAGGCCAAGTTGTCCAGCGTGCTGAACGTCCAGAAACCGCGGCTGCGATCGCCGGAAACGTCGTCCAGCAGCAGCCATCGCTGGTCCATGCCGGCCTTCAGCGTGTGCCGGCTCAGCACCACAGTGTGGTTGTAGACGAACTGCTGGTCATGCTGGCGGCGATTGATGGGCACGTTGGTGGAGGTCCCGATCACGGTGCCGTTCAACGGCGTGTTGATCAGGTTGTTGGCGAAGCGGATGGTGGGGATGTGGTTGCCGTCCACAACGTCCTGCAGCGTAGCGCGATTTCCGAAGCCATAGCGGAATTCGCCTGTCTGGCGCGGGCTGAAGACGTGCGTGGCGGTCAGCCCGATATTGTATTGGCGGTTATTTACGATGCCGAAGTTGTCGCCCAAGATGATCCGCCCCGATCGGCGGATCTGCCGGCTGTAGTGGTAGCGAACGGCGATGGTGGTGAAGCGCGGAGCATTCCAGTCCAGTTTGCCGGAGTAGTCCGAATCCGGGAACACGTTGGGAACGCCGTTGACCGTGACGCAACGGTTCGCCCGCCCGCTGGCGATCACCTCGCCGCAGGCGCCGGGGTCGTTGGGCGCCTTGCCGTCCAGTTCCGGGGTCTTCCACAAGTCCATCACCGACCGCATGAAGGCCAGGTCGCGGTCCAGGTTGGGGTGGGTGGCGGCATCCACGCAGTAAGGGCCGCCGGGGGCTGCGACTTCATCGGGGCGGCAGGCGCGCGGCCCGTCGGTCGGCAGCCAGATGAATCGAGTGCTGCTGCCCGCGGCTTTGTTGCTGACGCGCTCGCCGCTATGGAAGAAGAACAGCCGGTCTTTCAGCACCGGCCCGCCCACCGTCCAGCCATACTGGTGGCGGCGCACGGTCTGGCGCGGCGTTCCGCGCTGGTTGCCGAAGAATCCGTTGGCGTTAAAGACGTCGTTCTGGATGAAGTCGTAAGCCTCGCCGTTGAACTTATTGGTGCCGGACTTGGTTTGCACCAGCAGCACGGCGCCCCCAGCGCGCCCGAACTGCGCCGAGTAAGCGTTGGTCAACACCTGGAACTCGCGGATCGTGCTGATGTTGACGTTCTGCCGGTTCTGGTTCTCCGACGAGTCGTCGTTGTTCACACCATCTATCTGGAAGGTGGCTGAGCGACTACCGGTCCCGTTGAACACCGCGTACGAACCGGTGGAGTTGGTGGGGTTGTTGGACGAGCCGATCCATGGCGCGTTCTGGAAGCCGGGGATCTGCTCCACGAGGCTCATGAAATTCCGTCCAGGCAGCGGCGTGTCCTCAATCTGCTGCGATTCGAGCGAGTGTTTTACCTCGCCCTGCGTAGCCTCGATCAGCGGCGCTTCGCCGACGACCTTTACCGTCTCGACCACAGCCGAGGGCCGCAGCGTGAAGTTCGATATCGTGTGCTTGTTCAACTCGACCAGCAAGCCCGTTTTCTGCACGCTTTGAAAGCCTTGCGCCGACGCCGTTACCTGATACGGACCGAGCGGTACGAAGCTCAGCAGGTAATAGCCGTCGCTGTTGGTGACCGCCTCGCGCACCGCGCCTGTCTCCTCGTTGCGCGCCGTCACCTTCACGCCGGGGATCACCGCCGTGGTCGAGTCGAACACGCTTCCCGACAGCGTTCCGGTGACGGTCTGGGGCGCCGCCGGCGCCGCCACGAAAATGCACGCCCACACAACACACAGTGCCATCCGCTTCATGTTTCCACCTCAGATTGAGACCGGCCGTTTGGCGATTATAGCAGCCCGCCCGCGCGGGTTGTGAAGTTGGAGAGGGCAGGCAAAGACCGGTGGCGCTCGAACCGCCCCCGTCGGGTGAGCGCGCCGGGGAAGATTCTGGATCGCCGCGCGGCCCTTTGGCGTCTTGAAAGAGATTCCCTAGTTCAGAACAGCAGCCTCAGGCCGAACTGGATGATCCGCGGATCGCGAGCCGACGTAATAGTGCCGAACGTGGCACTGCGATTCAATCCGTCCGGACCCGGCAAGAACGACACGTTCGGATTTCCCAGGTTCGTGTGGTTGAGGACGTTGAACACCTCCGCCCGAAACTGCAGCTTGAGCCGTTCGTGCAGTGGCGTGTCCTTAATGGCGGAGAGATCGAAGTTCACGACGCCGGGGCCGCGCACATCGGGAAGGGTGCGGCCGACGTTGCCGAACGTGAAGTTCTGCGGGTTGATGAACTGCGCCGTGTCGAACCACCTCTCCGGCGTACGGTCGTCGAGCTTCGCGCTGTTGCCCGTCGAGTTGGGCCGATTTGCCAGAAAGTTATTGGCGCCCCGCACGACCAGCGGCAACCCGCTTTGCATCGTGCCGATCAAGTTCAACTGCCAGCCGCCAATCACGGCGTTCGCGATGCCGGTGTTGGCGCTCCATCGTTTGCCTTTACCGAACGGCAGCTCATAAACCCCGCTCAGGACAAAGCGATTCGAGACGTCGGTCGGATCGATGGAGCGCTCTGCCCGCCGGTCGTACTTGCCATTCTGATATCCGTTGTCGCTGCCGACCTCGACCGACCCGAAATTGACCGGCACGATCGCGCTGTCGCTGATCAGCTTGCCGAAGGTGTAGGCCCCCAGAATTGCAAAGCCGGCCGACAGTCGTCTCTCGATGCTCATCAACAGGGCGTGGTAGGTCGAACTGCCCATATGCGGCAGGCGCACGTTCACGGCCGTGTAATACGGGAACGGACGCAGAGACTGCGAACGGCTGATCGTCGGGCCGCCCAGCGCGCCCGGCACGCGGCCGGCATACGGATTCGGAACCTGATCTTGCAGGCTTAAACCCAGACCCTGGTATTGCGGATCGAGCTGGTTGTAGTCATAACCGCCGGCGATCAAGTTTGATCCCTTGTTCGCGCTGTAGGCCGCATCGATGATCCAGCGCCCCGGCAACTGCTGCTGGACCGAAAGAGTCCACTGCTGGGACATCGGCACCTTCTCCGCGGACTGATCCCAACCGACGCCTTGGCTTAAGAACACGCTCGGCCCCAGCCTCGCGCCAATCGGCTCGATCGCCGGGAAAGGCAATCCGTCCTTGAACTGAAACGCCACAAGATTGCTGTTGTTGTTCGGCGGCAGATAAGAGGTGGCGGTGTTGGCAAACCCGGCGGTGTTCCCGAAAGAGTCTCGGTAGAAAATCTGCGGATAGAAGATGCTGTAACCTCCGCGCAGAACCGTTCGGCCTGAGCCGAGCAGGTCGTAGGCGAATCCGATCCGCGGGCCGAAATTGTCGTAGATCGGCCTCAAAGCAGATCGGCCATAGTCAATGTTGGCGTATTCGATGCGGCCCGGCAGGCCGTTCTCCGGATTCCGCACGAACGGATTGAAATTCGAAGAGCCATGGTTGCGTTCGAACGGCCACTGCTGGTAATCCCAGCGGAGACCCAGATTGAACGTCAGCCGGCGGGTGAGTTTCCAATCGTCCTGGAAAAACAAGCTGTAGGAGTGGCCCGCCTCCGACTGCCCGCCGTATCGCGTAAGAGTAGCGCTGCTCACGGCGCCGAGCATGAAGGTCGCGAATGAGCTCCCCGTGCCGACTTGGTTCTGCGGGTTGCCGGTCAGCCCCGCTGCAAAATTGAACTGCCCTGACGGCACTTCGCGCTGATAGTTGTTGGCCTGCTGAATGCGAATGTCGGCGCCGATCTTGAATGTGTGCCCGCCGCTGATCTTGGTCGCCATATCGAAGAACTGCCACGTCGTCGACCCGCGCAGCCCGACCGTAAACGCGCCGAAACCAGGCAGGCCATTGTCGACGCGCGGCAGCGTGTCTCGAGGAATGCTGGCCGGCAATCCCAGTTTTTCGGGCCAGCTCTGCCCGAAGCTGAAGGCCTGAAACGGAAACGCCTGGCGCGCGACGCCGACCCGGAATTCGTTGACCAGTGTCGGCCCAAAGCTGTGCGTGTCGTTGACGACCGTGTTGTAGTTGACATAACTGTCGAGTCGCGCCCGAACATTGGGATCAGGCAGTGATGCGGCGAAACCGTTGTCGTTGAAGTGCTTGTAATAAAGGTAGCGCGCCGACAGTGTGTTCCTGTCGTTGAACCGGTGGTCACCCTTGATGGTGTACTGGTTCATGTCGCGCTTCTCATCGACTTGCCCGATCCAGTTATTTGAGTTCGTAAATGGATTGCTCGGCGCCTGATTGGCGGTCGGATAGAATTGCAGCATCTTCTGCGAAACCGGGTCCAGGCGATTCGCCGGTATGATGTTTCCCGCGAAAGGAGTGCGCACGAATCCGGAACCGCTCGGGTTCGCGACCGTCGTGGCCGGATCGTAGATCACGATCTGGCGGCCATTCGCGTCGAACAGCCGCGAGAAGTTGCCGCCACGCTGTTCATCGGTCGGAACCGACAGAATGTTCGAGCGAAAACGGGAGTTCTTCCAGCCCTCGTAGTTAAAGAAGAAGAACGAACGGTCCCTGCCGCTGTACAGTTTCGGCGCCGTGACCGGCCCTCCGAGCGAGCCTCCATACTGGTGATACCGAAACGGCTCCTTGGATGCCGTATACGCGCGACGCGCGTCAAGCGCATCGTTACGGATGAAGTAGGTGACGCCCCCGTGAAACTGGTTCGTTCCGCCCCGGGTGACAATGTTCACTACGCCGCCCGCGGTAAAGCCAAACTCCGCGGACATCGTATTCGACTGCACCTTGAACTCCTCGACGGCATCGACAGTCGGATTCACGTTGAGGTCCGCAAGAAACGCGCTGTTGTTGTTTCCGCCGTCCAGCACGAAGCTATTGAGCGAGCTCGGCCCTCCGTTGATGCTGATCGCCGACAAGGCAATCCCCCGGTCGGCGAACCCGCTGTTCGTCGGTCCCGCCTGCGACTTCACGCCGGGCGTCAGCATCACGAGCGCGAGTGCGCTGCGTCCGTTCAGCGGAAGATCGGTGATGCGCCGGCGTTCGATCACCTTCCCCACCGTCGCGCTGCTCATATCCACTAGAGGCGCTTCCCCGATCACTTCGATCGACTCGGATGTCGTGCCGATCTCGAGCTGCAGCACCAATGCCACACGCTGGTCGACCTGCAACGTGATGCCGCTGCGGTTGATCCGCTTGAAGCCGTGCTTCTCGACCCCGACCGAGTACGAGCCGACCTGCAGCGCCGGCGCCGTGAAGTAGCCTTCGTCATTCGAAGTCGTGGTGTAGACGGCGTTCGTTCCGCTGTTGACAATGCGAACACCGGCGGCGGGCACGGCCGCGCCGGATGCGTCGGTCACCGTACCGGTGATAGACCCTCTGCCTTGCTGAGCGGCCAGCGGCATCGCGGCCAAAATGAGCGTTACCCAAGCGAGTCGAAGCATCGTGGACCTCCCTCAAGCCTGGTTCCTTACCCTTACGTGAAAAAGAATGACGCCGTCGCCCGGCAGTCCGCCTGCGCCGTCAGCCGAATCCAGTGCGCCGAGAACGCGGTGGGAAAGACATGCCGGGCATAACCTTCGACGGGCACCTTGATCTGCTCGTAACGGCGCCACGTGCCATTGCCCATGAAATCGATCTCGACATCGAACACCGTGGCCCTATCGGCGCTGATGTGCAGCATCTTCCGCTCGAACCCCGTAAGCAAGAACGGCTCCGTCGCGACGCCCTTCTTGACATCCGAGTTCCACCACGGCCCGCCCCACCCTTGCGGGCGGCCCCAGGACCAGAGGTCGTCCGTCTTGCCAAACCACAGGCCCGACTGCGGCTGCCCGACGACCGCATTGTTATCGCCGTTCGGCGTCGTCTGGTTCCCGCCCACCGCAAACATCCCGCGGAATGCGCAGAAATCCGGAATAATCCGTAAATGCTGGCAGATCGGCTTGACGCCCCAGATACGACCCTCGAACGCGATCGGCTGCAGCTCATAGAACATGCCTTGAATGTCCATGAGGTAGTGCTCGGTTTCGACCTCACGAATGCGCATCCACTCCGTCTGCCAGGCATGACTGAACGCATGACTTGCCTTGGGCAGCCGGTAGCGCTGCCATTGGCCCTTGACCAGGGCCCAGAGCAAAACCGACGCCTCATCCCATCCCGTGGCGAACATCACCGAGCCCATGTTCTCGCGCGCCGCCACATCCATGTGCGGTTTTCCGGAGAGCTTCCTCCACGACTTTCCATCGTATTCAAACAACCCGGCCTGGTCATCGCCGAATTCGTAGAATCCGTTGTTCGCAACTACTACGCGGCCCTGCGCCGTGTAGCCGCCCTTGAAGTGTGGGCGCGCGGTAATCTTCATTTCTTTGACCAGCTCGAAGACGACTCTCGGCTTCAGGTCGTTCACGTCCATCTCGATGAACTCGCCTTCCATCCCCTGGTAGTAGATGCGATTCGCCGGGTCCGTCAAATGCCGCATCGTTGACGTGAGCCGGTACTCGTCGAGCTGCGGGACATGTTTCCAGTTGCCCTTGGCATCGATCACGTACGGCCCAATGAAGCACTGGTTCGACTCCCGATGGATCAGCCGGTTCGCGTGCGTCCCGTCATGCACGTGGACGCGCTCGCTCTTAAGGTTTTCGTCGATGCGGTAAAGACCCAGGCCGTAGCCAGTGCCCTTCTTATGACTGTTATAGGTGATTGCCCAAAGATGGTCCGCCCACGGCATCAACGCGCCGATTCCGCTCTCGGAGCGCCGCGGACCCGTGTCGGCTTTGAAGCCGATCGTTGTCTGCCCAGTGCCGCTGAGGGTTTGTGCAACGGCAGCCCCCGAAGCTCCCAGCAACGAAGCGAGTAAAGTTCGGCGGCTATAAGGCGGGATTTCCATTTTGGCGTCCGGACACGCAGGATAACATGAACCCTCGATCGGATCGCCAATGGCGCTCCAACTTCATGCCTGGGTGGTTTCTTTTCGGTCCGGCTGGCGGCGCCCCGGAGCTTCGCTCCGGGTTGCGGTTCGATCAAGTGACCTGGTCAATGCAGGCCTGAAGTGTTTTCAGATCAATGGGCTTGAAAGTGTAGGGGCAGCCGGCTTCCTTGAGGAATCGCAGCGTTTTGTCGCTCTGGTCGCCGGTGAGGAAAACAACGCGGCCGGTGTATTGCGGCAGGTAAACGGCCAGGAAGCGGAACAGGCTGGGGCCGTCGAAGTCGGGCATGCGGATGTCGGAGATCAGGGCGTCGTAGTCGGCGGTCTGCAGCTTGTTGATGGCCTCGTCGGCGGAGACGGCGGCCTCCACGACGAACTGGTTGGACCGCAGCATCATTTGCAGCACTTGGAGTGTGTTGCGGTCGTCGTCAATGATCAGCAGGCGGCGCGGCCGGGAGTCGGTGCGCTTCCCGCGCGGGAGGCGCGGCGGCAGCGCCAATTTCCAGGTCGTTTCCTTCTTGCAGGCGGCGCAGCGCAACGGCACCC
>JBKKAI010000127.1:0-4268 GCA_046714815.1 Terriglobia bacterium
GCGTGATTGATGCGGCCGGGCCAAAACGCGAGCTGCTCGGCGGGTTGAATGTCGCCTGGGGATTGGCCTGGTGCGCCGGCAGCTCTGAAATCTGGTTCGCCGCCGACGAAAAAGGGATCAATACCGCCATCCATGCCATCAATCTGCAGGGCCGGCGCCGGCTGATTCTTCGCGCGCCCGGCGCCGTCGCCATTCACGACGTTTCACGGAACGGACGAGTATTGCTTAGCCGGCCCAACTTCCGCGTGGCCACACGCGTGCTCGCGCCGGGTGAAACACGCGAACAGGACCTGTCCTGGTTCAATACCTCGGTCGCCGCCGACCTTTCCAGCGACGGCAAGACCCTGCTTTTTCTCGAGCTCGAAGGCGAACGCGCCCAGTCTATTTACCTGCGAAGAACTGATGGCTCGCCAGCGGTCCGGCTCGGCGACGGCTTTCCCCTGGACCTATCACCGGATGGAAAATTTGCGCTGGTGATTCCCCAGAGTCCCGTTCCGCAACTGATGCTGCTTCCCGCCGGACCGGGAGATCCGCGAAGGATTCAGAATGAAGCGATCCAGGAGTACACCGCCGGCGAGATTCTTCCCGACGGCCGGCGCATTGTTTTTGCCGGCAAAGAGGCCGGGCACGGAACGCGGCTGTATGTCCAGGACCTGGAGGGCGGTAAGCCGCGGCCGCTCGCCGAAATCAGCGGCGGCGCCGCTTTCGGCGGCGCCGTCTCACCGGACGGCAAATCGGTGGCGGCCATCGGCCCTGACGAACAATTGCGGCTCTATCCCC
Source organism: Terriglobia bacterium (assembly GCA_046714815.1). Classification (GTDB taxonomy): domain Bacteria; phylum Acidobacteriota; class Terriglobia; order JAJPHL01; family JAPKYU01; genus JBKKAI01. The sequence goes on from JBKKAI010000127.1 coordinate 781, forward strand.
TCGATTCCGGCTCTTCCCGCGAGATCCCGGGATTGAAACCGGGCGAATCGCTGGTGCGCTGGAACGACACGCGAACCATTTCAGTCTATTCGCCGTCGGACCTGCCGGTGAAGGTCTTCCGCGTTGATGTCTTGACCGGTCGAAGACAACTCGCCCGCGAACTGGCGCCGATTGATCCGGCGGGAGTGATCGAAATCAACCGGGTGGTGATGACCCCGGACGGAAAATCCTACGCCTACAGCTACTGGCAAACCCTTTCCGAGCTCTATCTGGTGGACGGCCTCAAGTAGCCGGAACATTCTGCCTGTGCCCAGTTTTCGGACGGCTGGTAGAATCTACCCCGTGAAACTCGATGCCAGCATCCTTGGACGTGTCGGCTATGACTTGATCTCCGAAGAGCCCGGGGTGCCCCTCAAGAACGTGCGGCGCTTCTCCCGCTACCTGGGGGGCTCCTCGGCGAACATGGCGGTTGGATTGGCGCGCCTGGGACTGAAGGTCGGCATCCTCGGCTGCGTCGGAGATGATCCGCTGGGCGATTTTCTCGTGGAGTTCCTGTCCGGCGAGCAAGTCGAGACGCGACACCTGCGAAGGGTAGCGGGCTTCCAGTCGTCGCTCAGTCTGACCGAAGTCTCCCCACCCGGCCGCTTCCCGCAGGTCTTCTACCGCAGCAAGGCCGCCGACACCCAGGTGGACCTGGGGCCGCTGGAGCTGGAGTACCTGGCCGGCGCGCGTATGTTCATTACCAACGGAACAAGCTTCTGCGCTTCGCCTTCGCGCGAAGCCACCTACCGGGCGATGGAGAGGGCGCGCGCCGCCGGCGCGACGGTGGTCCTCGATGTGGATTACCGGGCGATGTCCTGGCGCTCGGCGGCCGACGCCGGCCTCGCCGTCCGCCTGGCCCTGCCCTGGGTGGACATTCTCATCGGCAACGAGGAAGAGTTCTGGCTGGCTTCCGGATGCGAAGACACGCCATCGGCGGTGACGTTCCTGCGGGCGAAGGGCATTCCGGTGCTGGTTTCCAAGCTCGGAGCCCGCGGCACGCAACTGTTTACCGCCGGCGAAGACGTGTTCCTGCCGCCGTCTCCCGTCAAGGTTGTGTCCACGATCGGCGCCGGCGATGGCTTCGCTTCCGGCTTCCTGTATGGCACGCTGAAGGGGATGAAATGGAAGGACTGCCTGCGGTACGGGAATGCTTCGGCGGCCATCGTCGTCAGCCGGCTGAGCTGTTCGGAGGCGATGCCCAGCCTCGGCGAAATCGAAGAGCTACTGGCTCAGACTGGATGAGGGCAGCGACGACCTCTGCGAATTTCATTCCCTGGCGGCGGTGGGCAGCGACGTTTCGAACTGAATCAGGATCGCCAACGGCCGGCCGTCTCTCTGGTTGAAATTCCAGACGTTCCGAGTCTTCGCTCCCATCCGCGCGGCGGCCTCGCTGAGAAGCTTCTGGGTTTCGGGACTGGCCTCCATTCCCGAGGCATGAATCAGAAACAGGGTATTCGGCTGGCGGATCATTCCCTGCACATGTGCCAGCCGCCCGGGATCGGCCCAGGCATCAGGGCCGACCAGTTCATATTCGACAATAGGGATACGTCCCAGGTTCAGGAGAAGGAACGGACCACGGAATCCCCAGTCCATCATGATCAACTGCGACGGCCGCCGCTGATCTACGAAGGCGGCAAGCTCATAGACGGCATCACTCCAGAAGAGGCGTCCGCCTGTTTCGTAAAAAAGACGCAGGTGCCGTATTCCCGAAGATAGCTGCGCGATAAACAGAACAGCCAACAAGGCAGCGAGCGCACGGCGCGGCCGATGGCCCGGTGCTTTCGCTCCGGGCTGCCGCCGGCGGCCGCCCTTCTCCCAGGCCCAACTGGCGGCCGCCGCCAGACCCAGGTGCGGAAACGGATAAGCGAGAACGTAATGGTGCGGGCTCGACCCGCCGTCTTTTGCCATCAGCATTTGTGCCCACATCAGCCCACATACGAGAAATGGAAAGACAATGGAGCGGCGATGGCCGGCCGCGAACGGAGCCGCGGCCACCGCCAACAGCAGGAGCCACGGGAAAGGCGTGCCGAGAAATTCACTGTACAGCGAAAGCGAAGCCACCAGGAGGGAGCCGAATCCGCTTGATCCCGCGTCGGATATACCCTCACCGCCGCCGATGAGTCCATACACTGCATCCGCGTTAAGAGTCATTCTCAGGTTTGAGATCTTGTGCGTGAGGAGTTCCCGGTCCAGGCCCTCCAGGCGCAACATAGTGTTTGTACCCTGTCCCCACGCCTCATAGTTGTAAGCCAGCAGCGGAAGAGCTCCGGCCAGCAGGCCCGTGACGAGGACGATGACCGGGACGGGCCGGACATTGCGCATTACTTGCCTCGGAAATAGGAGAAGAAGGCTGAGTGCCAGTGCCGTAAGGAACCAGACGAACGTCGCCTTGTCCCAAAGGCCAAGCCCAAAGCAAAACGCCGCCGCCCAAAGCCGCAGCAACCTGGGGCCGGTTGTAACGCGGCTTTCCGGCGAAGCTGCCTCCAGCCACAGTGCCCCGAGCAGCAACCCGCCGAGCTTCCACACATGACCAAGCACGACAGGCCCCCAGTCCAGGCGGGCCGTGTAAATGTAAGCAGGGTCCGTTGCGGCCAGCGCCAGCGCCAGCACCGCGGTCGGGCGCGAATAGAACTTGCGCGCCCACAAGTAGAATAAGATCAGCGCCAACCCGCCGAGGATGACGGCCGGGATGCGAACCGAGTAAATGGATGGCGGCCAGATCTGGAATAGACCGCGCCAGATCCACCCCTTCTGCGCACCCACATAGGGCAGCAGCATAGAGGGGATCTTCCATTGCGGAATCGGCAGGTATGCCCAGACCTGCGTGCCCATGCTTTCCGGCAGCGCGGCGTTCAGGAAAAGCACCTCGTCCTGTTGGGGGCCAGGCAGGCTGATGCAGGCGAGTCCGAACACGGCATAGACCGCGAGACTGACGGCGAGACTTCCGCCGGCAATCAGCCAGTGGATTCGGGCTTTGTCCGGTTCCAGATCCCGGGACAGTGGTCCGGCCGGCGCCTCTTGCATCCTTCGAATACTACACCCCAAGCGCCCGCTGAATCTCCGCCGGGTCCCCAGCGGCGGCGAGGGACTGGGGCTTGTTGCGCCTGCCGAGACTTTGTGACCAAGATCATATTGTTCGTCTAACTCATTGATCCGGCAGGTTATAACACTTTTGCAACCTATAAAGTATTCGGCCACGTCCCTAAACATGTGGCGGATCGCGCCTTCAAAACCGAGCCGATGAGGCTGGAAAGCAGGTGTGGCCCGCAGCTTGCTCTGAAACAGGGTGTAGGGAGGCCTACGCATATGAATCGAACAAAACTACTACCTGTGTTCCTGGTTCTTTCGTTACTGCTGGCGGCGCAGACTCTTCTGGCCGACCATGCTTACACCAGGGGTTATGACCTTGGATCCAAGATGGGTGAAAGCGACGCGCGGGCAGGCCG
>JBKKAI010000128.1:0-2860 GCA_046714815.1 Terriglobia bacterium
GGCCGCCCCCGCGCAGCTCCCGGTGGCCGAGGCCCCGGCGCCGGCTCCCGCTCCGCGTCTGACCGCGGTGCGCGCGGCGGTGGCCCCCGAAGCCGTTTCTCTCACCCTGGAAGTCGCTGGGGAATTCACCTACCTCTCCTCGAACCCCGCGGAGCGGCTCACCTTTATTGATGTGCCGGGCGCGATTTCAGCGCTGCCCCCGGAGAGCCACATCCTGGAATCCGGGCTGGTTTCCAGCTACCGGACCGTTTCCTACCTGATCGAAGGACGACCCAACGTTCGCGTGGAGGTGTTGCTGAAGCAAACCGCCATCGCGACTGTGGAGCGGAAGGGAGGGGCGCTGCAGGTGAGGTTCGTGCGCGTCGCTGTTCCCGCGCCTGCTGCCTCGGCCGCGCCGGCGCCCACCCGGCGCGAAAGCTCCAGGTCGCCGGCCGCGCCGATTTCGCTGCGCGCCCGCGGCACCGCGATCGAGAGTGTCAGTGTCACGCGGGAAGAAGGTGTTGCCCGCGTCCAGATTCTCACCAACGGCCCAGTGGAGTACCGCGCCTTCCAACTCTCCAATCCGGCGCGCTTGGTGCTCGACATTCCCGCGACCGAGAGTCGGGCCGCCAATCGCGAGATCCCGGTCGGCCTTCCGCCGCTGAAGAGTGTTCGCGTCTCCCAGTTCAGCCAGGCGCCGCTGGTTTCGCGCGTGGTGATTGACCTCGACGGCCTGGCGCCGTACGAAGTGCACCGGCTCAACGACAAGCTGGAAGTGGAGCTGAAAATTCCCGCAGGCCGTTCGTATTCGAAGCCGCCGGCGCGGCCGATGCTCTCGGAGAACACGCCGGGAATCGCCGTACCGCCTTCGCTGGAGAACCTGGTGGGCCGCGCTCCCCTGGTGCATGCCGCGCTGCGGCCGGCCGACATCGTTGCTCCTCCGCCGGTGGCCCAGGTGACAGCGCCGGAAGCAGCCGTGGCGGACACGAAACCGGCAGCCCAGCCGCCCGCGGCATCGCCCGCGGCATCGCCGGCAACACCACCCGCGACACCGCTTGCGACACAGTTGACGACACAATTGAACACCAGGCCCGCAGCGCCGCCACTGGCGCCGATGAACGTGGCTGCCGCGGTTGCCCCGATGGCCGCACAGGCCGCACAGCCCCGCCCGCCGCAGGTTACGCAGCCACAGCCGGCTCCGCCCGAGCAGGCGCCAGCTTTCCCGCAGACCGCCATGATGGCGCCGCGCTACACCGGCGAGCCGATCTCGGTGAACCTGAAGGATGTGGACCTGAAGGATTTCTTCCGCCTCATCCATGAGATCAGCGGGCTCAACATCGTCCTCGACCCCACCGTCAGCGGACGCGTCACCATCGTCCTGGAAGACGTGCCGTGGGACCAGGCGCTGGACATCGTGCTGCGCAACAACGGGCTCGACAAGCAACTGGAGGGCAACGTTCTGCGAATCGCGCGTCGCGATACCCTGAAGCGGGAAGAGGATGATCGCCTGGCGCTGGACCTCGCCAAACAGGCGGCCGCCGAGCGGGTCACCGCGATGCGTCCCCTGAATTACGCGCGGGCCACGGAGATGATGGTCACGCTGTCCAAGTTCCGGTCGCCCAAAGGCGAGATCATCGCCGATGACCGCACCAACACGCTGATCATCACCGACATTCCGCAGGTGATCCCCACCCTGGACGACATCATCCGGCAGCTCGACCGCCGCTCCGTCCAAGTGGAGATCGAGGCGCGGGTGGTCGCGGCTTCGCGGCAGTTCGCGCGCGACGTCGGCGCCCAGTTCGGGTTCGGCACCAGCGCCGCCGGCGGCCGCTCGCTGTTCATGGGCAACAACGTCGGTGAAAATGACAGCCCGCTCTCGGTCACCGGCCTCCCGGCCCCGTTTACGATTCAAGGCGACCGGTTGCCGCTGTTCTCCAACTTCCCGGCGGCGGGCGCCAGCAGCGGCTTGTCGTTCATTCACCGCAGCCCGAACGCGGCGATTGACTTCTTCATCTCGCTGGCCGAAACGAAGGGTATTGGAAAACTGCTGTCGCGGCCGCGCATCATCACCCAGAACAACAAAACGGGCGAGGTGCAGCAGGGCGTCCGCATCCCGGTCCAGACCACCATCAACAACACCATCAGCGTGCAGTTCATCAACGCCACCTTGCGCCTGTCGGTCCGTCCGCAGGTGACCAATGAGGGCAGCATCTTCCTCGATGTGACGGTGGATAACTCCAGCATTGACCCCGGCGTCGCCCGCATCAACGGCGTCCCGGCGCTCAACACGCAGCAGGCCACCACCCAGGTGCTGGTCAATGACGGCGGCACCATCGTTTTCGGCGGCGTGCTGCAGAACCAGAACAACCTCTCGATCCTGCAGGTGCCGCTGCTCGGCAGCATCCCGGTGATCGGCAACCTGTTCAAGCGCACCGGCATCACCACGCAGACGAACGAGCTGCTGTTCTTCATTACGCCGAAGATCGTGTAGACAATTATGAATGATGAATGATGAGTTATGAATGAATGAGGACCCGGGCCCCGTTCGTTCATTCATAATTCATAATTCCTAATTCATCATTTTTTTGGTGGAACGCCTCGATCTTCTCCGTTCCCGGCTCGCCGGCGTCAGGGTGGACTGCCTGCTGCTGGCCTCCCTGCCCAACATTTTCTACCTGACCGGATTCACCGGCAGCGCCGGCATGTTGCTGGTGGATGAGCGGAGCGCGACGCTGTTCACCGACGGCCGCTACACGCAGCAGGCCGCCGCGGAAGTGAAGGGCGCGCGGGTGGTCATTGCGCGGCGGGGGGCGGCGAAGGCGGCTACCGCTCGGGCCGGGAAGTACCGCCGCGTGGGGTTCGAAGCCTCGGCCGGTTATCA
>JBKKAI010000129.1:0-3977 GCA_046714815.1 Terriglobia bacterium
CTGGTGGCCATCCGCCGGTCCATGCGCGCGACGACGGCCCAAAGCAGGGCGAAGCCGGCCAATTGCGGGACGGTAAAGCGGCTGTCGAGGAAAACCCAGTTGAGCAGCACGGCGGTGGCCGGGAAGCAAAGCTCGGCGATGGCCGCCTGCGATGCGGGCGTGTCCTGGAGGCCGCGGTAATAGAGCAGCAGGGCTGCGAGGCCGGGGACCAGCGCCAGCCAGAGCAGCGGCAGCAGTTGCGAAACGGAGACCGGCGGCAGGCGCCCGGCATTTTCCGCAAGCGACAGAACCACAAGCAGCGGCAGCGCCACAACGATGCGCAGCCCGGTAAGTGTCGAAAATTCCAGCTTTGGGGCGAGATAACGTCCAAGCACGGTCGAAGCCGCCCATCCGGCGGCCGCGGCGAGCGCCAGCAGCGATGCGGCGGCCGGGGCGCGAAAAGGTTCGCGCAAGCCGTCGCCGCCAAAGGAAACCAGATACGCGCCGGCCATGGCGAGCGCCAGGTACAACCAGAATCTTCGGCGAAGGCGCTCGCCAAGCAGCGCCGCGGCCAGCAGAACCACGAACAGCGGCTGCACCTTCTGCAGCAGCACCGCGGTGGTGGGGTTGCCGATGCGGATCGCTTGCGTGAAACAGACGGTGGCCACCGCCGAGCCGCCCCAGGCAATGCCCAGAACCGCCGCCCAATCGAGCGGCCGCAGGCGCATCCACTGGCCGCGGGCAAAAACAAGCAGCGGCAGCAGAACGGCGCTCAACAGCAGGTGCTCGTAGAAGACGATGGTGATCGGCGAAAGCGCGCCCGCCAGCGGCCGGCGCAATACGACGTCGGTGCCCCACAGGCTGGCCCCGAGCGCCACCAGGACCACGGACCAGCGTCGGGGCGTCGGGCGCACCCCGATGTAGTAACACACGCGCCGCCGCCCGCGCGGGGATTTCCGCTGATAGAATGCGACCGGCATGGAAGAAACTCAGCAGACCGTAGCCATATTGGGCGGCACCGGGGCGGAAGGATTCGGACTGGCGCTGCGCTGGGCGCAGGCGGGCGTGCGCGTGGTGATCGGCTCACGCGACGCCGAAAAGGCCGCCGCCGCCGCCCAGCGCGTGCGCGATGCCGTGGGCGTTTCCCGCGGCGTTTCCAGCCCTCCGGCGCAGGTTTCGGGCGCCGCCAACCCGGAGGCCGCCGCCGCCGCCGGCATCGTGGTGCTCACGGTGCCGCTGGCGGCCCAGATCGCGACGCTCAAGTCCGTCCGGGAACGGCTGCGCCCCGGAGCGATCGTGGTGGATACCACGGTGCCGCTGGGCGTGGCGCTGGGCGACCGCATTACCCACATGGTCACGCTTTGGGCCGGCTCGGCGGCGCAACAGGCCGCCGGCTATGTCCCGCCCCACGCCGCGGTCGTCTCCGCCTTCCATTGCCTGAGCGCCGTCGCGCTGGCCGACCTCCATCATCCGGTGGACTGCGACGTGCTGATCTGCGGCGACAATCCGGAGGCCAAAGAGGCGGTGAAACAGTTGGTCAGAAAAATTCCCGGCGCGGGCGCGATAGACGGCGGGCCGCTTGAAAACTCCCGCCTGGCCGAGCACGCCGCGGCGCTGCTGATCGCGCTGAATCTGCGCCACAAGGTAAAGCATTCCGGCCTGCGCATCACCGGTATCGGACCTGGCATCAAGTCAGGCACGTGATGGACGCGGCGAGAGGCGCGGCCTGGAACGAAGCCCCGAAAATAACAGCGCTGGCCGGGGGCGTCGGCGCGGCGCGCTTTCTCGAAGGTCTGGCCGCGATTATTGCTCCCGAACGCCTGGCCATCATCGGAAACACCGGCGACGACCTGGAGCTGCACGGGCTGCACATCTCGCCCGACCTCGATACGGTCGCCTACACCCTGGCCGGACTGGCCAGCGAAGTACACGGATGGGGCCTGCGGGACGACACGTTCGCATGCCTCCGCGCGCTCGGGCGCTTCAGTAGCGATGAGTGGTTTCATTTGGGCGACCGCGACCTGGCGGCCCACCTTTTTCGTACCGGCCTGCTCCGGAGCGGTGCGGCGCTATCTGAAGTGACAGCCGAAATCACCCGCGCGCTCGGTGTCGGCGCCCGGCTGCTGCCGATGACCAATGACCGCTTCCGCACGATGGTCCAGACTGAAGAAGCCGGCCTGCTCGATTTCCAGGAATATTTCGTGAAGCGGCGGGCGGAAGATGAGGTAACAGGCATCATCTTCGACGGCGCCGAACAGGCTCGCCCCGCGCCGGGAGTCATCGAGGCCATCCGCGAAGCGGACGGCGTGATTGTCTGCCCGAGCAATCCGCTGATCAGCATCGGCCCCATCCTGGCCGTGGCCGGCATCCGCGAGACGCTGCGCGAGACTCGGGCGCGCGTGGCCGCGGTTTCGCCGATTGTCGGAGGGCGTGCGCTGAAAGGTCCGGCCGACCGCATGATGCGGGGGATGGGCCTCGACCCGTCGGCGCGCGGCATAGCGGAGCTTTACAGCGACTTCGTGGACGTCCTGGTGATAGACCATGCCGACCGCGCGCACCAGGACTGGATCGAAGCCGCGGGCATGAAAGTCGTCATCACCAACACGATCATGAAAGACAGCGCGGCGAAACGGGTTCTTGCCCGGGTTACGCTTGAGGCGTTGAGGTAGGATAGTCGTTTCGGTTCACGGCCATGAACTTCGCCCTGCTTCCGGTAAAAGATCCCACGCGGGCCAAGCACCGCCTGGCCGGCCTGCTGTCGGCACGGGAGCGCGAGCAGTTGGCCCGGCTGATGTTCCGGCAGACGCTCGAAACGCTGATGGCGGCGCGCGGCTTTGACCGTGTCGTTGTCGCTGCCGGCGATGCTCAGATATTGGCCGAGGCGGCCGCCGCCGGTGCGCTGGCGCTCGCCGAGTTCACCCAGAGCGGGCACAGCGATTCGGCCGACCGCGCCGCGCGGCAATGCATGTCGCTCGGCGCGGCTACCGTGCTGTTGGTCCCGATTGACGTGCCGCTGATGACTGCCGCCGAGCCGGAGTCGCTGCTCGGCGCGGCGCTGGCACTGCCCGAGCCGCGGCTGGTGATTGTTCCCTCCGCCGACGGAACCGGCACCAATGCCATGGTGCGGACGCCGCCGGACCTGATCGAGAGCCGCTTCGGCCCCGGCAGCTTCGCGGCGCACACGGCCCAGGCCCTCGCGAAAAAGGCCGCGCTCGAAATAGCCCGGCCCGAGGGGCTGGTCTTGGACCTCGACACGCCGGAGGATCTGGCGCGCTTCCTGGAACGCGCGCCCACTCGGAGTGTACGCTCCGAGTGCCCGGTCGCGGAATTCTTGCGCCGGCTCGGAATCCCCGATCGGCGGGCTTCGCCGTCCGGCCGCGACAGCGCCGCGCCGGCGCTCGAACGCGCGACGGAGCGCGGGACTACCTAAGACGATGGCCGCCCGGGAGCTCCGCGAAATCCGCATCGTTCCGCTCCAGACCCTGCCGGAGATTCACGCCGGTGATGATCTGCCGCTGCTGATTCACGAAGCCACCGAGAGGGAAGGCCACCATTTCGAGAACGGGTGCGCGGTGGTGATCGCGCAGAAGGCGGTGTCCAAGGCCGAGGGCCGCGTCGTCGAGCTTCGCGATATTCAGCCCTCGGCGCTGGCCGAGTCCTACGCCCGGGAGCACGGCAGGGACGCCCGGGTCATCGAGGTGATCCTGCGCCAGTCCCGCCGCGTGGTGAAGATGGATCGCGGCGTGCTGCTGGTGGAGACGCACCTGGGGCTGGTCTGCGCCAATGCCGGAGTGGATGCTTCGAACGTCGCCGAAGCCGGCGCTGTCACGCTGCTGCCGCTCGACCCGGACGGAGCGGCGCAGGCCCTGCGCCACGGGCTGGAAAAATTGTGCGGCTGTGGCTGCGCCGTCGTAATCAGCGACACTTTCGGCCGGCCGTGGCGCGAAGGCCTTGTAAACGTGGCCATCGGCGTGGCCGGCTTCCGGCCGCAGGAGGAT
>JBKKAI010000130.1:0-6425 GCA_046714815.1 Terriglobia bacterium
AGACGCCCGCGCTCCCAGGATCGCGCACTTTACGCATCTGTAACACCTTTCGCTTAAGTGAACGGTATTGGGGCAAAGTCGCGGCTGAAAATTACGGCCGGTTGCTGAGTACGGCGAGGGCTTCCTCGACCTTGCGGATCAGTTCGCCGCGCTGCTGCTGGTTGGCGAATACAAGGTCGCCGCTGCGGTAATATTTGGCCTGCTGTTCCCATCGCGCCCGCAGCGTTTCACGCGCATTGCCCGCGGACACGGGCCGATTGTCGCGGAGCAGGTAGAGAGGATTTGTGTGGGCCTGAATGCGCGGCTCGCCCTCCAGGTTGGCGCCGGTGGCGCGGGCGGCGATCCAGGAACTTTCCTCGATCGGAATGCGGAACGGCAGCCGCACCTCGCGCTGCCCTTGCCCATCGCGCGATGCCGCCACCTTCCCATTTACGACAATCTCCAGCTTTTCGATCGGGCGGTGAAACGCGGCCGTGGCTTCGCCTTCCGCCGCGCCGCCTGTCCAGTTCACAACTGCCCCTGGCGCGCGGCCGGCGGCGGCAAAATCCAGAAGCGGCCCGTTCGATACCACAACCTGTCCGGCGCGGACGCCCGCCGCCCACGCTTCATAGGCAGAGCCTGAGGCGGTGGTTTTCACCAGCGTACGCTCGGGACCAAGCAGCGGGATGGCGCGCGGCCAGGGCGTGCGCCGGTTGAGAGGCACGGGAAAATCGCTGCCGGCAATGCCGGTGACGCGGAAGCCGGCGTTGAGCAGTTCGTACCACGGCTCGGCTTTCAGCTCGCCGAACTGAAACACCTCGACGAAGTCGGCGGCGCCCAGCGCGATGTCCATGAGTTGCGTCGAGTTCTTCTGGCTGCCGTCAAAGTGGGCATAGCCCACCGTCGCGCCCAGGCGGCGGCCGCGCTCGAACAGGATCAGCGGAAAGGGATACGCTTCGGGCGAGTTGGCATAGACGCTCCCGATGCTCAGCGGGCGAATGAGTTCGCGCCCTCCGAGCAGGTTTACATGGCCGTAGAAAGCGCTGCGGGATTCCTGGCCGGAGCGGATCGAGAAGCCGGGACGCCGCGCCTCGGCCCGCTCGCCGAAGCCATACTGCATCGCTGCGTCCTGCTGGCGCTGGAGCTGAAGGAAATTGCCGACGCCAAGATCTTCGGCGGCCAGCCAGCCGAGAAATACGGCATCGTCCTCCGGGCGCCGCACGATATGGATGTGATCGTCGCCGGAGATCCATTGCTCGCGCCCCTGGAGCGGCGCGAGGTCAATCCTCACCTGGCGTTTCTCCGAAGCCAGCAGCTCGAACTCCACAATCGCCGGCGCATAAAACGTGCCGCGATACGCCTCCATACGATATTTTCCGGCGGGAAGGTCAAAGACGGCTTGCCCGCCGAGCAGGATGAAATGCGACTCGTCTCGCGCGGTCACCTCCAGGGTCTTCGGTTGAGGCGCGCTTCGCCACAGCGTCTCGCGATAGAACAAGTCGGTGCGAAAGGCGATGAGGCTGTCAACGGGGCTGAGGCGAAAGGGCCGGTCGTCCTTGAATAGATACACGCGCGCCGGTACGGGCCGGCCCGTAGCGGTATCGCGCGTGACAAGCTCGACCGAGGCGGCGAAGTGCGGACGCAAGTATTCGACAACCTGCCCCGACGCAAGCGCCAGCCCGAACGCCAGGTTGAGGGAAAAGCGGCGCATCGAATCAATGCAGTATACCGCCGCAGTATACCGCCGCAGTATACCGCCACATCAACGCGGCACAGGCTTTCCATCCTGTGCGAGTTTTTCAGCACCTGCTAGAATGAGTGGGTGGTGATGCTTTTCCTTTTTGCGGCGCTGGCGTTGCCCGCGGCGGCTGATGTGGCCGTGGTAGAGGCTTTCTTCGAGGACTATGATCGCGCCGTCATTCGCGAGCTGAATCTTCCCGCGGGCGACACCCTCTATCTGCGGTTCAGCATCGCCGGCTTCCGCCCCGATCCCAAGAGCCAGGTACGGCTTGCCTACTCGATTGACTGCCTCGACCCGCGGAAGGTCCCGCTGGCGGAGACTTTCACCGAAAAAATCGAACAGGCGCTGTCGCCGCAGGATGAAAAGTGGCGGCCGCGGATTACCTGGTCGCTGCCGGTGCCGCCTTACGCGCCGGGCGGCGAATACACCGTGACCATCCGCGTGCGCGACGAAATCGCCAGGAAAGAAGCGCAGCACGAGATGAAGTTCCAGGTGCGCGGGGAAACCATCGAGCCCGGCGTGCCTCTCGGCGTCGCGAATTTCGAGTTTGCCGATACCGAAGATGGTCCGGCCAAGCCCGCCCCGGCGTTCTCGCCCGGCAACCCGCTCTGGGCGCGTTTCCGGCTGGTGGGATTCCAGATCACGCCCGACAAGCAGGTTTCTGTCGAGCAGGATGTTGCCGTGCTCGATTCCACCGGTAAGGCGCTGTTTTCCAAACCGCAGGCGATGGTGGAATCAGGCAGCCGCTTCTATCCTCCCCGCTACCTCACGGCGAGCTTTAACCTTGATCTCCAGTCCAAGCTGAAGCCGGGCGAATACACCATCCGGCTGGACATTCGCGACCTTGCCGCCCGCAAGGACGCACGTTTTGAAATCAAGTTCAACGTGGTACCTTGAGCGCGCACAGTCTCGCCGCGGCGGGCCTGCGCCACGTTGATCACATCCCTGCAAAAACGGACGCTGCTGGCCGCCTCGCTCGGCTGGATGCTCGACGGCATGGACATCATGCTGTACGCCATGGTGCTGGTGGCCATCCAGAAAGAGATGGGGATGTCGGCGGCCACCAGCGGCCTGCTGATGTCGGTGACGCTGGTCGCCGCGTCGGTGGGCGGCATTCTGTTCGGCATCCTGTCGGACCGCATCGGGCGCGCGCGCGCGCTGATGGCCAGCATCATCGTTTACTCGGTGTTCTCGGGAGCCAGCGGGCTGGCGCAGAACGTTGTCCAGTTGGCCGTCTTCCGCATGCTGCTGGGCCTGGGCATGGGCGGTGAATGGGCCACCGGTGCGGCGCTGGTGGCCGAAACCTGGCCCGACAAACATCGCGGCACGGCCCTCGGCCTGATGCAGAGCTCGTTCGCCATCGGTTACGCATTGGCGGCGGCGGTGACGGCGTTGGTGATGCCGCGCTTCGGATGGCGCGCGGTGTTCTTCGTGGGCGTGCTGCCGGCGCTGGTCACTCTGTGGATCCGGCGCAGCGTCCCCGAGCCGGAAATCTGGCGGCAACAGCGGCAGCACACCGCCGAAGGGCACACCGCCGGCCCCGGCCTGCTGGCGACATTGTTCTCGCCGGCGTTGCGCCGCCGCACCCTGGTCATCACCTCGATGCAGGCCGCCACCCTGTTCGGCTGGTGGGGCCTGTTCACCTGGATCCCGGCGTACCTGGCCGGCCGCGGCCTCACGATTGTCCAAAGCTCCGGCTTCATCATCCTGATGCAGGCCGGAATGTGGCTTGGCTATGTTACGTTCGGCGTGGTCAGCGACCGGGCGGGGCGCAAGGCGACCTACGTCACCTACCTGGTGGTCGCCGCGGCCCTGGTTCCCTTTTACGGGATGGCGAGCCATCCCACGTACCTGCTGCTGCTCGGGCCGTTCGTTGCGTTTTTCGGCACCGGCTACTTCAGCGGGCTGGGCGCCATCGCCGCCGAACTGTTTCCCACGTCGGTGCGGGGAACAGCGATGGGCTTCGTCTACAACCTTGGGCGCGCCTCCAGCGCGCTGGCGCCTTACACTTATGGCCGGCTGTCCCAGAGCTACGGGCTGGGGGCCACTTTTCTGATTACGTCGGCGGCCTTTCTTCTGGCGGCAGTCATAGCGCTGGCGCTGGAGGAGACCCGTGGGAAGCCTCTGCCGCAAGGTTGATCGTCGGATAATTCAACACTGGTTCGCCCGCCTGGAGCCGCGCGACAGCCGTGGCCACGGCCGCGCGAAGGCCGCTGATGTCCAGCTCACCCCGCCGCGGCTCGTAGCACGCCAGGCGCCGCGCCGCGCGCCCCAACTGCGAATGGGCCGCCCGCCAGTTCGCTCGCCGGGCCTGGTACAGCGCCACCGTCAGGTGGATCATGCCCTGGTAGAAGTCGCGGTCCTTCGCCGGCGCTTTGCGCCAGATGTCTTCCCACACCTCGTGCGTCTCGAAGAAGTGCCCGGCGTTAAACATCGCCGCGCCCTCCAGAAATTCCTTCGGCCAGTCCGCCATGCCCGCCATGCCCATGCAGGGACCATTCTGGCGCCTAGTCGTTTCGCTTATCCAGCCATAATTATTATTTCTTCGGCTCCGGGGGGCCTGGAGAGCTAGAATCATTCTGTGCTGATTATGTGCGGCCAAGTCTCTCTCTGCGCCTGTACCCCGCTATGCATCTGTAGCTGATCCCTCGGGGTTTCCGCTAACCCTGCCCGGGGGATCAAAAAAGCCCAGGAAAAATCAAAAAGAAGGGGCGCTGAACCAAGCGGCCCGCCGGTCGTATCGGGGAGCAGTCTATGTCCGCGACTGTCAAGGAAACAAAGGCGCAACGCATCGAACGCATCAAGCGCGAAAAGAACCCGCTCGATATCCTTCCGGACCTGCTGCGCTACGCCCAGGGCGGGTTCGAAGACATCGCGAAAGAAGACCTGGATGTCCGCTTCCGCTGGTGGGGCATTTACACGCAGGGCGACGGCTCGGGCGCGTTCGGCAAGGCGCTGCCGTATTTCATGCTGCGCATCCGCATTCCGGGCGGCGGCCTGGTTGCGCCGCAGGTCCGGGCCATCGCCGAGCTCTCCGAGCGTTACGGCCGCGGCGTCGCCGACCTGACGGTGCGCCAGAACATCCAGTTGCACTGGCTGCGCCTCGAAGACATCCCCGAGGTGTTTCACCAACTTGCCCGCGTGGGCCTAAACACCATGGCCGCATGCGGCGACGTCACCCGCAACATAACCGGATGCCCTTTGGCCGGCGTGGACGCCTCGGAAATCTGCGATGCCTCGCCGCTGGTGGCCCGTGCGACCCAGTTGCTGGTGGGCAATCGCGAATTCCACAACCTGCCGCGCAAGTTCAAGATCTCGATCAGCGGCTGCCGCTTCTGGTGCTCCAACCCGGAGATCAACGACGTGGCGCTGACCGCGGTGGACTGGCCGAAGCGCTTCGACACGCGGGGACGGACCGAACCGGGCTTTTCGCTGCGCGTGGGCGGCGGCCTCTCCTCCACGCCGCACATGGCCCGGCGCCTGAATGCCTTTGTCCACTGGCCGCAGGTGCTGCCGGTGCTGGCCGCGATCGGCGGGCTGTTCCGCGACTGCGACGAGCTGCGCCAGAACCGCCACAAGGCGCGCCTGAAATTCCTGTTCCTGGAGCACGGCTGGACCCCGGAGCGCTTCCTCGAAGAGATCGAGCGCCGCAGCGGCTTGATGCTCGACCCGGCTGTGGAGGAAGCGCCTCCGGCCGATCCTTATCGCGACCACGTCGGCGTGCACCGCCAGAAGCAGGACGGCTTCTACTACGCCGGGTTCAGCGTGCTGCGCGGCCGCATCACGCCGGACCAGTTGCGCGCTGTGGCCGACATGGCCGAGCGCTGCGGCGACGGCCAGGCGCGCAGCACCAACATGCAGAACCTGGTGCTGGTGAATGTTCCGCGCGGGCGCGTCAGCGAATTGGTGGGCCGCGCCGCCGACGCCGGACTGCCGCTCGATGCCTCGGCATTCTGGCGCGGCACCATCGCCTGCACCGGGATGGAGTTCTGCAAGCTGGCGGTGACCGAGACGAAGAGCTTCGCCGCGCGGCTGGTCGAAGACCTGCAGGCGCGCCTGCCCGGCTACCACCGCCACGTGCGCATCAACGTAAACGGCTGCCCGAACTCCTGCGGCCAGCACTGGATCGCCGATATCGGGCTGCAGGGTTGCAAGATCAAGTCGCGTTTGGCAGGCGCATCCGAGATGGTGGACGGCTACGAGTTCTTTCTCGGCGGCGCGGTCGGTCTCGGAGGCGGCATCGCGCGGCGCATCAATTTCCGCTGCCCCGCCGGCGAAGTCACCACGGCCATCGAGAACGCGCTGCGCGCTTTCGAACAAAGCCGCCTGGGCGAGGAAAGCTTCCGCCAGTTCTCGGTGCGTGTGGGCGACGAGCAGCTCGTCGCGCTGCTTTCGGGCGCCACCCGACCCGTGGTCCCCGACCCACAGCTAACTCACGCAGCAGCCGGTACTTAACG
Source organism: Terriglobia bacterium (assembly GCA_046714815.1). Lineage (GTDB taxonomy): Bacteria > Acidobacteriota > Terriglobia > JAJPHL01 > JAPKYU01 > JBKKAI01. Next base: position 6,178 of record JBKKAI010000130.1, read on the forward strand.
CTGAATCCTTCCTGAACAGGTAACCACAGAACCCGCCATTCCGTCCTATATAGGGCAATGGAGGGTCTATGAAACGAGCAGTCCTTGCAGCGTTCATATTGAGCTTTCTGACCGTGGGGAGCCTGGTCGCCGAGCATAGGGGCAGAGGCCGCGGGCGTTACGGTGACGGCGTTTTCGTCGGCCGCACCGAAGGCCTGCCTCCCGGCTTGGCCAAGCGTGGCGGAAATCTGCCGCCGGGGCTGCAGCGG
>JBKKAI010000131.1:0-2878 GCA_046714815.1 Terriglobia bacterium
TGAAACGGCGGGTGCCTTCCGGATGGCTGGGCGGGAAATCAAAGAAAGCGTCCCAGCCGCCGGGGCGGTTTCCCGTTTCGCACCAGTAGAGGGGGGGCGCCCGCTCGATGACCGCCTTTCCGCCCACGGCGATGGAGCCGATCAGCGGCTTCGCCGGGTCGAGCGAGAATTCCGCCCGCCAGGCGCGCTTCGATTCATCGGACCAGCGCACAACGAGATTCTCGCCGGCCACCTCGACGGCGACCGGGCCGGGGCGCACTGCGGAAAGGTCCGCCGGGACCGCGGCCGCAAAGCAGGCCGGCCCGGAGAGCAACAAGCCGAGCAGCAGAGTGGAGCGCATAGTTTTTTAACCCTTCTCGCGCCGGGCGCCGAACCGGCCGCGCGCAAAGTAGACCAGCGGGCCGGCCGCCATAATGCCGGCGCTCAACAAAACAAGGCCGAATGACTGGCCGGCGCCCTCGTGGACCAGCGCCATCGCCACCAACAGCAGCGGCCCGATACCGAGCGCCGCCGCGACAAGCGTTCCGCCCGGCACGCGGAAAGGCCGTGGCAGGTGCGGCTCGCGAATGCGCAGGGCCACCAGCGCGGCAAATTCCAGCAGCAGGCTGAGGCCGAACAGAACCACGTCCAACGTCACCAGGCGCTCGAAGCCCAGGCCGAGGCAGGTGGTCCAGGCCGCGGCACATACCAGGATGGCCACCCACGGGGCGCCGGTTGTGGCGTGGCGGCGCGCCAACACGGCCGGCAGAAAGCCATCCTGCGCCAGCGCCAGCGGCAGGCGCGAGTAGGCCAGCATCAGCGCGTTCATCATGCCGAGGCCGCAAATCATTCCGCCGGCCGCGATCGCGGCCGCCAGTGCCGGCCCGCCGATCGCTGCGCCAACGTCCACCCACGCGCCTGTTGTCCAGGCGCTCGGGGCGATTCCCGTGCGCGCCACCGCGGCGACTGGAGCGACATAGTTTAGCGTGACCAGAGTCACGGCGCCGAACAACGCCAACGGGTAGGTGCGCTGGGGCCGCTCCACTTCGCCGGCCACCGTTGAGGAGTTGTCCCAGCCCATGTAGTTCCACATGGCGATCAGCACGCCGCCGGCGAGGTCCAGTTTCTCCAGTTTCAACGCGGGCATCGCAGCCGCCGGCCCCGTCACCACTTCCGCCGTGGCCGGGCCGCGGAGAGTCGCCGCCACGATCAGCGCCACGAAAGGCGCGAGCAGCGCGATCATCATCGCCACTGACGCGCGGCCCACCCGCCGCGCGCCGGCGATGTTCCACACGGCGCAGGCGGCAATCAGAGCGCCGCCCACGTAGATGACCATGCCTGGCCCGGCGTCCGCTACCGCCGGCCATACCCGCCCCAGGTACAAGACGAACAGCGTCGGGTACAACGCCATGTCGAAGATACTGGCCGCCAGCGACAGCCACGCCTCCTGGAATCCCCAGAACGGCCCTAACCCGCGGCGCACCCAGACGTAGTAGCCGCCGTCCGCGGGCAGCGCGCTCGACAGTTCGGCGGCCATCAGCGCCGTCGGCACGCTCCACACCAGCGGCGTCACCAGCAGGATCACAAGCGCGTTCGAGTACCCGGCTTTCCGCACCAGCTCTTCCAGGCCGTAGGGCCCGCCCGACGTCATGAAGAAGATGGCGCCAATCAGCGGAAAAAGCGTGAGCCGCGAAGGTATTTGGTTTGGGATTTCCACCGTTTACTTCTTGGTGAGGTTCTCGAACAGGAAGACGCCGCTTTTCCCGGCGACAACAAAATCCAGGTCGCCGTCGCCGTCCAGGTCCACCACCGGAATCTGCATGCCGCCGCCAGTGCGCGAGCCGTAGTCCACGACGTGCTTCACCCACTCCAGCCGCTTGCCGTCCGGCTTCAGGTATTCGTACCAGTAGATGCCCAGCGGCTCGCGCTCGCCCGGGTCGCGGCCGTTGTGGGCCATGTAGCGCTTCCCGGTGACCAGGTCCTGGCGGCCGTCGCCGTTCAGGTCCACCAGCGTCAGGGCGTGGGACTGCGACCAGCTATCGTCAATCACCCGTTTGGTCCACGCCCCGCCCTCGCCGCGCTCCATCCAGAAGACGCCGTAGTCGTGGGCCATCGAGGTCACCAGGTCGTTGCGGCCATCCCCGTTGACGTCGAGCACGTAAATGAAGCCCACCGAGACCAGGTCGAAATCCGGATGCCATTCCCATGCACCGGTGCGCGGGTCGGCCGGGGCCTCGAACCAGCCCTTCGGTGTCAGGATGTCGTTGCGGCCGTCGCCGTTGACGTCGCCCAAGCCGATGCCGTGTCCGTAGCTCTTGGGGCTTACCACGTGTTTGACGAAGCCGCCGTTCTTCGCTTCGTACCAGGCCAGCGGCGCCGACGCCTGGCCGTACTGCGGCAGAAGTTCGCGCGCCCGGCCGTCATTGTCCACGTCCACCAGAAAGAAGAACTCGGTGGAATAGCCGGTTTCGATGGCGTGCTCTTTCCACTCGCCCTTGCCCTTGCCGGGGTTCTGGTTCCAGACGAACCGGCGCGAGAAGTACGAGGCGCTCACGATGTCCACGTGGCCATCGCCGTTCACGTCGAACGCCACGTCGCTGAAGTTGTCTATGTAGTTGTTGGTGAAGTTCAGCGTGCGGAACTTGTGCTTCACCCAGCGGCCACCCGGAGCGCGCTCCGGGCGGCGGGGCGCCTCGAACCAGTTCTCGCCGGACACGATGTCCGGCTTCCCGTCGCCGTTGATATCGGCGACGGCGCAGGTCTCGTTCGCCCCCACGTCCAGCGTGTGCTTCTGGAACGCGATCTCCTCGGGCCGGCCCGCCGCCATCAGCCCCAGCAATAGAGTCATCCCAGCCTGCCGCATCATCGGGCTGATTTAATCACCAAGCCACCCGGACAC
>JBKKAI010000132.1:0-5199 GCA_046714815.1 Terriglobia bacterium
CTACAAGACGTACCTGGAGCAGCTCGGGATCGAATACCCCACGATCCGCAAGTAGGCAGGCGCGCCTCGGCCGGCTACTTCTAAAAGACATCACAAAGCCACAAAAGAAGAAAAGGTCACGAAGAGAGCCGTGCGAGGGGAAGGGACGGAACAATCCACCGGGCGGCCCCTTTTGTGAACATAAGGGCGCTCAGACGGCCTCGGACAGGCTGGTAAAACGGAAGCCGCGCGCTTTGAGGGCCGGCAGCAGCATCGCGAAGCGGCCCTGCTCCGACGAAGTGACGCGCTTCTGCGGCCCGAGCATCTCCACATTCTTGAGCAGGTCCACCGGGCTCTCATTGAAGCGGAAGTTCCGCACCGGGTGCTGCACCTTGCCCTTTTCGATGTAGAAGACGCCGTCGCGCGTCAGCCCGGTGTACAACATCGTCTGTGGATTCACCGGCCGGATGTACCAGAACCGCGTGATCAGCAAGCCCTTTTCGGTGGCGGCGATCAGATCTTCCAGCGAGTGCCGGCCGCCTTCCATCACCAGCGTAGTGGGGAAGCCTGTGGGCTGCTTCCCGGTTTTGCCCGCCCAGAAGCGCGAATAGACCAGGTTCTCGAGTACGCCCTCGCGCACGAACGAGAGCTTGCGCGTCGGCAGGCCCTCCTCGGTGAACGGAGAGCCGGGGACCACCGGGTGCTGTGGGTCGGAATAGACGTTGACCAGAGGCGAGAAGAGCTTCTCACCGGCGCGGTTCTTGCCGCCGGGCGCGGAGAACACGCTGCGGCCCTCGTCGGCGCTGCGAGCGTTCAGACCGAAGGCGAAGCCGCTGAACAGGTCGGCGACCGCCTGCGGCTCGAGCACCACGGTATAGGCGCCCGGAGGCAGCTCGCGCGCATTGCGCGACGCCAGCGCTCGCTCGGTGGCGGCGGCAGCCACAGCGGCAGTGTCCACCCGGGCGGCATCGTGCGAATTGGCGGCGGCGTAGCCGGAGCCGGCGCCGTCGGCCGCGCGGGCGGTCATCGTGAAGCCGGCGTCGGAAGCCGTGCGGTAGGCAAACAGGCCCTTACTGTTAGCGCGCGCCACGAAGCTCCCGCTATGGCGATAGAAGCCGGCGCCGACCAGCTTCTTCGCGGCCGCTTCGCGCAAGGCCTTTCCGGCGGCGGCCGAGCGCGCCGCCGCCGACAGATTCGCGGTCGCCTCCACATAGGCCGGCGTTGCCGTGTACTGCTGCGGACCGAGCAGTGGCATGTGCTCCGGGTCTTCCGGCGCCAGCCGCGCCAACCGCTCCGACTGTTCCACCAGCCGCTTCAGCGACGCCTCGTCCATCTGATTGCCGCCGACGCTGGCGCGCCGCCGGCCGTGATACGCGGTAAACGTCACTTCCAGGTCGTCGGCGTCGCCGCTGGTCGTCACAGTATTGGCGGCGAAGCGGAGGTGCGCGCGCCGGCCGCCGTTCAGCGAGACTTCGGCGTCGGAAACCGACGCCAGCGCCAGCACCCGGCGCGCCAGCGCCCGGGCGTCTTCCTGCGTGAGGATCGGCATGTCAGCGTCCCCCTGCCGCGGCGGTATTGAGCACATTCACCTGGCGGAATCGGGCGGGCGCCGAGCCGTGGCTGACCGCGTTGGACTGGCTCGGCTCGCCCTTGCCATCATTGGGCGAGCCGCCCAGCCAGTATTCTTTGCGCCCGGCGATGCCGTCGCAGGCGTTCCAGAAGTCGGGCGTGCGCGACTGGTAGGCCACGTCGCGCAGCATCTCGGCCTTTTTCCCGTCGCGGATCAGCCAGAACACCTGCCCGCCGAACTGGAAGTTGTAGCGCTGCTGGTCAATCGAAAAGCTGCCGTCGCCCAGGATCAGGATGCCCTTCTTCACATCCGCGATCAAGTCGTCCATCGAGATATCTTTCCCGGACGGCTCGAGCGAAACGTTGGGCATGCGCTGGAACGGCACGCTCGACCAATTGTCGGCGTGCGTACAGCCGTGGCTCCGCTTCTGGCCGATCCAGGCGGCCTGCTCGCGCGTGGTCTGGTAATCCACGAACAGGCCTTCTTTGATCAGGTGCCAGCGCTCGGCCGGCACGCCGTCATCGTCGTAGGCGATGGTGGCCAGGCCGCCGGGCTGGGTGCGGTCGGCGACCATGTTCACCAGCTTCGAGCCGTAACGGAATTTTCCAAGCTTGTCGGTGGTCAGGAAGCTGGTGCCGGCGTAGTTGGCCTCGTAGCCCAGCGCGCGGTCGAGCTCGGTGGGATGCCCGCAGCTCTCGTGGATGGTCAGCCACAAGTGCGTGGGGTGGAGGACCAGGTCGTAGAGGCCCGGCTCCGGCGGACGCGCCGAGAGCTTCTGCACGGCCTCACCCGCGGCCTGCTCCACCTCTTCGAGCCACGGGTACTCCTCGATGTATTCCCAGCCGCGCTGGACCGGAGCCGCCAGCGAGCGCCGCTGCTGGAAGATGCCGCGGGCGCGGTCCACCGCCGTGACGCTGAAGCGGCAATTCGAGCGCACCAGGTGCTGCTCGATGGCCGAGCCTTCGCTCGAGGCGAAAAACTTCTGCTCGCCGGAGAAGCCCATGGACGAATCCACGAAGGTCGCGCCCTTCACCTGCAGCGCGGTCTCGTTGATCTTCAGCAGCAGCGCGATCTTCTGCTCGACGGGGATGTCGAACGGATTCTTGCGGAATCCGGAGTTCCATCGCTCGCGGTAAGCTTTCACCGGCGCCAGCTCCACGCGCCGGCTTTGGAGCGGCGCGTTGGCGCGGGCGATGGCCACGGCCTCGCGCGCCAGCCGCGCCAGGGCTTCCGGGGTGACCTCGCTGGAGGCGGTGAATCCCCAGGTGCCGTTGACCAGCACGCGGACGCCGGCGCCATAGCTTTCGTCGGAACTCATCGCCTGCAGGCGCCGCTCGCGCGACGACAGCGACTCGCTCAGGTAGCGGTTGATCCGGACATCGGCGTAGGAAGCGCCGGCTTTTTTCGCCGCGGCCAGCGCGGCGTCGGCCAGCTTGCCGCGGTCGGGCGCGTCGGGCGGCAGCGCCCACAGCAGGCGGCCCGCCAGCGGCGCCGCCGCCGCGGCCTTCAGGAAATGACGTCTGGTGGGAGGGGACATGGCTCGCCGCAAGTTAACATGCGGCCACGAAAGCGCCAAGATATCATTGCGCCGCTTGGCATGTTCTCGATATGCAAGTATGTTGAGAACATGCACCGCAAAGCTGAAGGCGCGAAGTGTCCGAGTCCCGAACTCCGCTGAACTTCTGACGCTTGCAGATGCCGTCCTAGCCCCAATGCCGTTCACTAAGCGAAAGGTGTTACAGATGCGTAAAGTGCGCGATCCTGGGAGCGCGGGCGTCTCGCCGCAAATGCTTCAAACGAATCAACCGCGGCGGGCAAGATGCCCGCGCTCCCAGGCTCCGAGAAGCGCCGACCGCTTAAGTGAACGGTATTGGGGCTAGGAAGCGGCGAGATGCCGTTTCAAACGGAAGCGCGGCATTTCCATCACGCGAAACTCAAACGGCGCCTTGCTGTTCTTATCGTTGAGGATGTCGCAAAGCAGGTTCGCCGGGCCGGGATCGGTGAAGCCGGTGTGAATAGAAGCGTCGTCCGGAGAGGTGCATCCCCGCCGCACACGGACCACCACCCAAACCTTGTGGGGAGAAGGCTCCGACATGATGCCCCTGCTGTTAGTCTACCACGTTAGCCATCGAGATCGCCCGCCGGGTGCTGGATTCCGGCATAGGGATACAGCGCCACCGAAGCCGTATCGCGGTGGGTCTTCCGGATGGCCGCCACCGTGTCGGCCCAATTGCGGGTAAACACCGTTTTCGCCGGGAAGCGGATGCGGTCGCGCTCCTGCAGGTAGGCGGAGTAGACGATGAACTGCGCGGCCTGCTTCACGCCCCAACTCGAGGGGTGGCCGGTTTCATAGAACGCGCGCGAGTCGTAGTTGCGGCGCTCGTTCAGGTAGTGCCACTCCTCGATGCCCTCCGGGTTCTGGATGATCAGCACGGCTGTGCCGCCATCGCGCACCGAGCCGCGCGCCCAGCCCAGGCTGTTGGCGGCCTGCAGGTTCTGCGGGTAGGCATTGACCACCACCACGTCGGCGTTGGAAGCCCGATCGGTGGCCAGCATCTTGTTGGCGTCGCGACAGGCCGCGTGGTGCGACTCGACAATGTCGCCGGCGTACACGCCCACGACCTTGCGGAGCCCGTTGTACAGGATCTGCACGCTGTAGTCCACGCGCGCCAGCCGCGCGGCATCAATCATGTCCAGGCGCACTTCGTTCTTGAAGATCTTGAGCGGCCCCGCGGTTTTGTTGGCATTCGGTCCCACGCCGGCGATGGTGCGGTGAAAGTAGTCAATGGATTCGATCCAGGCGACGCCGGGCAGGATGGCCTTGGCGCCTCCGCCGTACCCGGCATTGCCATGGGCCTTGATGCCGCTGATGGTGATCCGCACGTCGGCCTGCATGAAGTGGCGATTGACTTTGATCCGGTTTCCACGCGATGTCCGGCCCAGGTCCGTGACGTTCTCGAAGATGTTGTGGTTCAGCCAGGCGTACTTCTGGGCGTAATCGCCCAGCTTGGCCGCGGCCTCCACTTGATTGATGGGGCGATGCGTGCCGTAGGAGGTGAGGAACAGGATGTTCTCATCTTTGATCCCGGCCTGCTTCAGCTCGGCGATCACTTGCGGCAGCACGTCGAAGGTGGGTGTCGGCCGGGTGAGGTCGTCGAAGGTGATCACGACACTGCGTTTCCCGGCGGCGATGTCGGCCAGGCGCTTCGTGCCGATCGGCGCTTCGATGCGCTCGCGGATCTGTCCGGCTGTGAGCACCGGCCGGCTATGCCCGGCCATCTCGTGGGAGGTGAGGTTCCACGACGGTGGAATCTCCAGCCGTTCTTCGGTGTCGCCGTGATGCTCCCGCGTGGGGATCGCCACCCACTTGCCATTGGCCCTGCCGCCGGATGACGGAGGCCCTTGCCGTGCGGTGGCCCAACTCCAGACCGGGCCCGATGCCAACGCCGCCGCCCCCGCTGCGCCCCGCAAGAAATCCCTGCGCTTCATAGACGACCCTCCTGTGGGGCCATCCTACTCCTGTCGCGCAGGGATTTCCCTCTAAAAATTTTCCTACTTCGGCTCGGGGCAGAAACCAGGCTCGAACCCGCGGGCGTTCTGGCGGCGGGCCAGCGGGTCGGGGTAGCGCGGGGTGGGTGGGAAGATCCCCA
>JBKKAI010000133.1:0-9134 GCA_046714815.1 Terriglobia bacterium
CTCCTTACACCGTCGTGGCGCTATTGGCCGCCGTTGGCTGGCGGACAACCTTCGGCATCTTCGGGCTCTTGGGAATGGCCTGGGCGGCTGCCTTCCATGCCTGGTTTCGCGATGACCCGGCCGAAAAGCCTTCGGTGAATCCCGCCGAGCTGCAATTGATCCGCGGCGCGCCGGGCGCAAGCGCCTCGGCGGAAGTCCCCCCACAGATTCCCTGGCGTGGGCTGTTGCGAAGCGGCAACCTGTGGGCGATCTGCCTGATGTACGGCTGCATGTTTTACGGCTGGTATTACAACATCACCTGGCTGCCGACCTACCTGCGGGAAGTCCGCGGTTTTTCGCCGGCGCGCAGCGGCCTGTACGCCGGGCTGCCGCTGCTGTTGGGCGCGGCCGGCTGCCTGTTGGGCGGTTGGCTCACCGACACGCTCGCCCGCCGCCACGGCCTGAAGTTCGGCCGCCGGGCCGTTGGCGCCGCCAGCCTCACCGCCGCGTCCGTTTCCCTGCTGGCCAGTGTTTTCGTCGCCGACCCGGTTCGCGCCGTGTGGGCCATCTCCTTGTCGGGCTTTTTCAATGACCTGGCGCTGAGCGCCTGCTGGGCCGTCTGCATTGACACGGGCCGCAAGTACGCTGGGACCGTCTCCGGCTGCATGAATACCTTCGGGAACCTGGGCGGCGCGCTTTCTCCGCTGTTGGTCGGCGTCTTTCTTCAGCGCTTTGACTCCTGGCACCTGGCTTTCTACGTGGCCTCGGCCACCTACCTGGCCGGCGCCCTGCTGTGGCTGCGGATTGATCCCACCGAATCGCTGTAACAGGGAACGGCCGGCTCTTGGGCTGCTCTTGGCCGAAACTTCTGCGGCTGCGCGGGGTTCAGCTTCCACAATGCGGCGAAGTCTTGTCTCGATCCTCGCCTTCGTGACTGCAGCATTGCTGGCGCCGTCGTCCGTTGCCCAACAAAGGCCCGAAGCCGAGTACGATCAGAGCATTCGCACCTGGTCGCTTTGGAACGAACTCATTGAGGTGCAATTCCGGCTGAACAGCGCCAACCAGCTTCGCATCCAGACACTGGGGCGCCGCAACGGCAAGCGCTGGGTCAGTAACGGACGCCCGGCCGTTTCGCCGGTCTACCTTAGAGTGGGCGATGTCATGCTCAACTCCAACACGGCTTGGGAGTTGATCACAACCCGCGTTGAGAATGTGCCGCGCGGAGGGCGGCGGCACCTCATCCGGCTTCGCAACGCGGAAGCCAAGGCCGAGATCACCCTCCGGCTGGAGCTCTATGCGGGCCAGCCCTTTCTGCGCACCTGGTACAGTTTTCACAACCTGCACGATCAGGCTCTGTTCGTGGACGAGGCCCGCTTCTTCCACCTGCGCTTGAATCCGGAGCAGTCGCCGGTGGGCGCGTTTTTCGTGGACCAGATGCGCCAGGGCACTCCCTTGAATTTCGATCTGCACGAGCTTGAGTTGTCCCGGCAGAAAGACGGCCTGGTTTCCGTTTATGCCGGCGCGCACGCCGACCAGAGCACCTGGCTGGCGCTGCGCGACGTCGCCGACAACGGCCTGGCCTTCGGCTGGGAATTCAACGGCCGCTCCGTTGTGAATGCCCAGTGGCGCTCCGGCGATCGCGTTGATGTGTGGGGGCTGCCGCTGGACATGCACACGTCGGTGGGCGCGGGCCGGGAGCTTACGTTGCCGGCCGCTTTCGTCGGCCTGTTCGAAGGGGACTGGGACGAAGCGGGGTATCGCACCCAGCGTTTCGTGGAATCGGCGCTGGCCTTGCCCCGCCCCGACGACAACTTTCCCTATCTGATGTTCAACACCTGGGGGTACGGGCAGGACATCAACGAAGCATCGCTGCGGCGCGCCGCACAAATCGCAGCCCAGGTCGGCGTCGAAGTATTCGTGGTGGACCTGGGCTGGGCGCAGCAGATCGGCGAGTGGGAGGAGGATTCCCGGAAATTCCCGGGCGGGTTGCGCGCGCTCGCCGACTACATCCGCGGCCTGGGAATGAAGTTCGGCCTGCATTTCGTCCCGGTGGAAGCCGCGCCGCAGGCTTCGGTGCTGGCCGCCAACCCCGACTGGACCGCCTCGGTGGACAACGAGTACTTCGGCGCGGACTCGGTCTGTATCTCCAACGGCCCCACGCAGGCCTGGCTGCGTGAGGCGACGATGGCCGTCATCGAGCGCTACCAGCCCGACTGGATCACGCAGGACGCGGAAAACCTGGTGAAGGAGTGCACCAAGACCAGCCACACCCACGACCCGGGCAACAGTAACTGGGCCAATTCAGTGACGGGCCTCGATTCCTTCATCCGTTACGTCCGTTTCCGCGCTCCGAAGACCCTTTGGGAAAACAACGCCGACGGTGGGACGATGTCCACCTTCGAGGCGGTGAAGAATTACTCGACATTCGCTAGTTGCGACGCCTGCGAGCACATGCCGCGGCGCCAGGCGGTCTACGGGATGAGCTATGTTTTTTCACCCCGGTTCATCAACCGCTACATGAGCGAGCCGCCCATCAAGTTCACCACGCGCAGCAGCATGTTCGGCGGCCCGTGGATCCTGATGCAGCCCATAACAAGCTGGACACAGGCGGAGATTCAGTTGATGCGCGAGGAGGCCGCTATCTACAAGTCGTTGCGCGGCCTCATCCGCGAGGGCAAAGTTTTTCACCTGCTGGGCCGCCCTACCGGCTATGCCATCGAGGCCATCGAGTCGTATCACCCCGATTGGGACCGCGGCGTGATCTTCGTCTACCGGCCGGACACGGCGGTTTCCTCGCAGACCATCCTGCCGCGCGGCCTCAAGCCGGACCGGCAGTATCGCGTCACCTTCCAGGAAAGCCGCGACACGCTGGTCGAAACCGGCGCCGCGCTGATGTCGCGCGGCATCAGCGTTCGCCTCCCCACCAAGAACTTCGCCGAGATCATCTACCTGAACCCGCTGTAGCAAGGAGGTCCATGACCATCCCCGCCACGCCGCAGGTCGACTGCGAGCAGCACCACTCGTCCTTGTCGGTCAGCGACGTCGCCGCCGCCGCCGAATTCTACACGAAAAGGCTCGGCTTCCGCCCGGGCTTCACCTTGGGCGACCCGCCGGGCATGGCGGGCGTAAATCTGGGTCACGTGCAGATATTCTTGGAACAGGGCACGCCCAATCCCCAGGGGTGCTCGGTGTATTTCGTCATCGGCGACGCCGACCAGCTCTACGAGTTCCAGCGCGCAAACGGCGTCGAAATCGTGGCGCCGCCGGAGGACAGGCCCTACGGACTGCGCGACTACTCGGTCCGAGATCTGTACGGGTACTTACTCAACTTCGGTCATCGCTTGCCCGACTCTTCTGGGCCCCCTCTCAAGATTGAACGGGTGGATGTCCCAGTCCGCCTGGAGAAGCGTCTCGCCGCTCTGCTCCATGATCTGGCCGGGCACAAGCGCATGAGCCTGAATAGTTGTCTCGAGGAGATCCTGCTGCATACATGTGAGCGATTCGGCGACGGCGTCGCCAGCCCGCACACCAAAAGAACCCTCGACCACATTCAAGAACTCAAACGGAAGCACGGTATAGACTACGACAGCCACGCGAGCTACCGCTTTGTCGAGGGGTAAATGGGACTGGACACCGGCGAGGCGGACACCTGAATGACGCTGGCGGCCATTCTCTGGGACTTGTGCGGGGTGTGAGGCTGGCCAACCACCTGGACGCGCATCGCCATCAGGTTTTCACCTATCTGTGGATTCCGGGCGTGGAGGCTGAGTGGCAGTCTGAAATTGGCCGCGGAGATCCAGAGAGCATCCATCACCTCGGGCTGGCCCTGCTGGCCTTTTGCCCGATCTCTGGCCATCGATCCGGAGTCCACTGGTCTCGCACAAGAAGTGGCGCCCTTGTTACGTGAGCCCGGCAGGCAACCCTCTGGGCGGTAACCTCATACATTTGAGCTAGGCCGCAGGCGGCGCATTCTCGTGAATATACAGGAGCCGATAGACGTATTGGTTCCGTTCGTAAACCACCTGGTAGCGGCATGTGACTGCCGCTGCCTGATGCCTGGCGGGCAGCCAAAACGTCCCGTTGTTGGTAACTTCGGTGTTCATATCAACCTCGCTTCCATGAGCTATCAAAGCGCGGTTGCCGCGGGCGGCACAATCCCCCGGAGGTAATGTTCGGAGAAGTACTTTCGGACTACGCGCGGAGCTACGGAATACGTCCCGCGTTATCCCCAGAGCTCGTCAATCGGGCCGTAGACGTCGTATTTGGACAGCGGCACATACTCGAAGCCACGCCGGAAGGGGTCGTCGTAGCGGATCGTGGTCCAGTCAATGCCCATCGCGGAATAGACGGTGGCTTCCACGTCTTCGATCTTCACGTCGCGCTGCCGGGACCAGCCGAAGTCGGCGGTGAAAGCGCCCCGGGCGTCGGTGGAGCCGATGGCACGCCCGCCGTGGATGCCCGCGCCGGCGAACATGGCGAATTGCTGGAAGTAGTGATCGCGTCCCTGCTGGCCATTGAGTGCGCCGACGGTGCGGCCGAACTCGCCGGCCACAACCACCAGGGTGTGGTCCAACAGGCGGGCCGACGACATGTCGGACAGCAGCGCCCCCAGCCCGTCGTCAAGCTGCTTCGCCCGGGCCGGAAGCTGGTTCGCCTGATAGATGGTGGAATGGTGATCCCATCCGCCCAGAGTTATCTGCACGAAGCGGGTGCCCTTGTCCTGTTCCACAAGGTTTCGCGCCACGATACAGGCGTCACCGAAGGCGGTGGTTCCATAGCGGGCACGCTCGGCCGTGGAGTACTGGAAAACCTGGTCCACGGCCGGGTTGTACATCAACGAGCGCGCGGAAGTCTCAAAGTTGTTCATGTCTTCCACGGAACGGCCCAGCGGCGAGGGCTGGCGCAGGGAGTCGTCCAGGCTGTGAAGCAGCTCCCAGCGAAGATTAAAGCGCGCCTCACCATCCAGGTGGCGGGTGTTGGCCAGACCTCCGGCGCTGGGAACCACACTAAACGGCGCGAAAGCCGAGGAGAGGTACCCCGAGCCGGCCTGTGTTCCTCCCGAGTTCAGCGAGACGAACCCGGGAAGGATGTCGGAAGAGCGGCGGCGCGACTCATACTCCAGGGCCACCACGGCGCCCATGTGAGGCGCAACTTTGCCAAGCAGCGAAGTGGGATTGCGGCCAATCTGCGTCCAGGTCTGCGACAGCCCGTGAACCAGCGCCCAGGCGCGCATCGAGCGAACGATAGCCACTCGCGGGAGTTGCTCGGCGATCCGCGGCAGCAGGCCGCGCGGGAAGCGGAGACCGCCGTAGCTGGTCGGCTCGAAGTTGGCGGGCGTCCAGGCGCCCTCCTTCAAATCGAAGGTGTCCACGTGGCTGGGAGCTCCCGTGAGGAGGACGAAAATGCAGTGCGTGGCCGTTCCCCGGGTGGCCACCCGTGAGCTGGCCAATACCTCGGGCGGGTTCACCACGTTGGCGAAGTAGTAGCCGGTGAGGCCGGTCCCCATCACGCGGAAAAAGTTGCGGCGGCTCAGGCCGGGGCGCGACCAGAAGGGCGCATGCGGCCCATCACAGCGGCAGTCGGGATCACGTTGCGGCATAGATTCACCCTTATTTATCGCCGGCGATCAATAGTTGAAGATGAAGTCCACCTTGTTCAAAAGCGCCCAGAGCACGTTCTCCACCGCCTGCGTGCGATCCCGCCCGTCGAAATGCCGGAGCGCCCCGGTTTCTTCTGAAGCCGTGGGATAACGGCCCAGCACGCTCAGGTACATCTCGTGCACGATCCCGCGATTGTCCAGGCCGCTCGCCAGCATCCTGCGGGCGATGTTCGGCGTGGCGCTATTGGCGGCCGAGGTGCGGACACGGGTAATGACGAAGGTGTCGTTCATCAGCGCCAGCCCCTGCAGGATCGAGCCCTCCGAGCTGCGCTTGATATTGTCCCGGTTGCCGCGCCCGAAGGCGTTCAGAAAGGCCGCGCCCCCGGTCGTATCCGGCAACTGCATCGCCCATCGCACCGGCTCGGTTAGCCCCTGCACCGCATAGCTGGCGCCGACGCCGGTGGCCAGCATGATGGCGTCATGCATTTCTTCGGCGTCCAGCCGGCGGACCAGCTTGCGCGCGAAATATGGCACGTACGTATCCTTCCACTCTCCGTCGTAGCGCGAGGAGAGCTGGTAGGTGCTGGACTGCGCGATCAGGCGCACGATGTGCCGCAAGTCGAACCCGCTGTTGATAAACTCCTGCGCCAAAGCTTCGAGAAGCTCGGGGTGGCTGGGCTGGATTCCCCAGGGGGCCGGAGGAGGATTGCGCGGGTCCAGGCGCGCCAGGTCAAAACTGTCCGGCGGGTCTACGATGCCCAGGCCCATCAGCTCCGCCCAGATGTAATTCACCGCCGCCCTGGCGAACTGCGGGTCGCTGGTCAGGTATTCGGAGAAACCTTCGCGGAAATTGTTCGTGGAGCGCTGGCCGCTGAACACGTACTCCGGCATCACCGAATTAGCGCCGTTGACGGGTTGCCGGGCTGTGCGATTGCCGGTGGTCGTGTTCAGGTTGTAGGCGCCCGCGGTCCGTTCGTCCATGAGCCAGGGCTGGGGCTGCGCGCCGGCCGCCTGCCGCAGGTTCACGCGCGAAAAGAACGCGGCCAGCTTCCAGGTTTCCATCCGCGTGCCGCGCGAGCCGGCCAGGCTCAATTGATCGAGGTGGCCGCGGCCATCGTGGCAGGCCAGGCAGTCATACAACTGCATGCCCAGAAACTGCGTGGCCACATTCACGTACATCAGGTCGTAGATGTCCTGGGCCGGGCCCATCACCTGGCGGGACGCCGGAAGATAATTCACCGGCCCCGACTCCCAACTGTTCCACTGGCCACCAGCATCTCGCCGACAAAGGAGTGGTACGGCTTGTTTTCGGCCAGGGACGCCTTGATGTATTCGTAGAAAGCATTGCGGCCCTGGAAGTAACGGTTGATGTTGGTGTTGACGATGATGTTGCCCAGCAGGTCGCCGTAGAACATGGTCCAGCGGTCCACGTATTCCGGCGAGCCGATCAGGCTGTCAATCACCTGGTCGCGTTTGTTGGGATTGTTGTTTTCAAGGAAGGCCCGGACGTCGCTGGAGGCTGGAATGCGGCCCGTCAAGTCCAGGTGGACCCTGCGCAGAAACTCCGTGTCTGAACTGAGGCGCGCCGGGGCCACGCCGTCCCGCTGCATCTTGGCGAAGGTGTAGACATCCACCAGGTTGCGTGGCGTGAGCGGGCCGACAGCCTCCTGCCGCTGCCCCAGCTTCTGGGCCACCGCGAAGGTCAGCTCGCGGATCTGCTCGCGGCGGGCTTCCTGGGCCTCCAGAAACTCCTCCGGCCGCTCCAGAAAGCTGCAGTCGCCGCGCCCGGCTACGTGGCCTTCTCCGGCGCGGCCGGGCACAGAGTTCAAGGTGAGCAGCCCGCCCGCCACCGCCGCCACAAACGCTGCAAACAGGACTTTTCGCTGGGATCGCATCCTCAATCTCCTGAAGCTGCCTGGGGGCACCCTATCCATACTGAGGCTAACACCGCTGGGCCGGCAAAGTCTCTAGTGAAAAAGTACTGATATCACCGTGGTACCGTGAGTCCCGGTACTGATCACCCGCAGTTTGGTCGGGGCGAGAGGATTCGAACCTCCGGCCTCGTGCGCCCAAGGCACGCGCTCTAACCAGGCTGAGCTACGCCCCGATTTGAACCAGGTAACATTGTAGCTGAATCTCTGCCCGCGCGGTGGTGATAGACTACGCCCAGACCATGAGCACCGAGAGCCCAAGCACACCGGGAACCAGCGTTACCCGCATCGCCATCGAAGAGTTCGCCGGCCAGTGCCGCAAGCATCTGGTTCCCATAACCCCGCGAGTCAGCGCTTTCGAGGCCCTGGCGTTTGACGCCGAGCAGCGCCGCCAGTTTTTGAAAGAGCCGCTGGAGGCCCTCCCGACCTCGCTGCTGGACCGGTTGCCCCCCCTGCGCGTGGTTCTGGTGCCGCACCTGGAAAAGAGCGCCGCCGGGGGCGCCGGCCTGGTGGCCTTCGAGAAACCAGCCCCTCCACGCGCTTTGACGTCGGCGGCCTTCGACGTTCGGGAAGAGATTTTCCTCTTCTTTGGAATCGAACAACAGGACGTGGCGGATTACCACTATCGGCTGTTCAACGCCATCGCAGCCGTGGCGTTGAGGGCCGTCCCCGACCAGGATTTGACCCGCTTTTCCACCCTGGTCCTCGACGAACTGAACCGCGGAACCCGCGGCGAGGTGGATGACCCCAGCCTGCAACTGAAGCTGAAGCTCGATCGCCGCCAGAGACTTCCCGGCCGCAACACCAAGCTTATGCGGCGATACGTTCGTCAGGCATTCGAGGATACGCTGACCCTTTTCCTGCACGGACTCTGCTGTGACATTGACGTCGAAACGGGGCCCCAACAACTGGGCAGCCGCTATATGCGGCGGCGCCTGGAACTGCTCGCTGAACTGTTTCCGCCGAACGCGGGCTACCTGGTCTTCCCTTCCTCGGCGGAAAACCCGGCCGAAGCCGAACCTTGATCCCGGTCCTGGGGATGTCCGTCTGCTTCGTCGCAAAGTTCTCTTGAGGCTTGCTGTGCGCAGAGCTATAATCAGGCCATGGGCCGGGGTGTATCTGCCCGGCGGACGTGACCGGTCGGGGAGGTGAGTTGTGTTTAAGCTGAACGCTGAAAAGGCGGTTGAGTTCTGTGACGGCCTGCGCCGCCGCGATTTCCTGCACGCCGGGTCACTGGCGTTTCTCGGCCTCTCCTTGCCGCAGATGTTCGGCCTGAAAGCGCTTGGAGCGACGACAGGCGGGCGCGAGAAGAACTGCATCATGCTGTTCCTGGTCGGCGGGCCCAGCCAGTTGGATACCTGGGACCCCAAGCCCAACGCGCCGTCCGAGATCCGCGGCCCCTACAAGGCCATCAAGACGAATGTGCCCGGGATCGAGATCACCGAGATCTTCCCCCGCATGGCAAAACACGCGGACAAGTTCGCGCTGCTTCGCACGCTCAACCACACCGCCGCCGGCGTCCACGACACCGGCCACCAGATGTTGCTGACCGGCCGGCTGTTCGAGTCCGGCCTGGAATATCCGCACATCGGCTGCGTGCTGAGCAAGCTGAGAGGTCCGAGGGG
>JBKKAI010000134.1:0-3047 GCA_046714815.1 Terriglobia bacterium
AGCGGATCGCCGGCGCGGCCAAAGTCGGCGAGCACAAGACGTCCATGCTGCAGGACCTCGAAGCGGGCCGCCCGCTCGAACTCGAGGCCGTGGTGGGAGCGGTGATCGAATTGGGAGAACGCCTGCAGGTCGCCATGCCTCACGCGCGCGCCATCTACGCGTGTACGAAGCTGATGGCAGCCGCCGCCACGCCGCCGGCCTCACAAGGCGGCAAATGAACCCGCGTTGGATCCAACTGATCGGTTCGCTGGTGGCGATGGTGATGATCGCCAACCTGCAATATGCGTGGACCCTGTTTGTTCAGCCCATCCGCGAGGCCACCGGATGGAAGCTCTCCGAAGTCCAGTGGGGCTTCACCCTCTTCATTCTCTTCGAAACCTGGATCATGCCCGTGGAAGGCTGGCTGATTGACCGCATGGGGCCGCGCATCTTCATCACCATTGCCGGAGTGCTTTGTGGAGTCGGCTGGACGGCGCTGGGGTTCGTCAGCGAGCTGTGGCAGCTTTACCTGTTTTATTCGATCGCCGGCGTCGGCGCGGCTTTTGTTTACAGCGGCTCGATCGCCACGGCGCTGAAGTGGTTTCCCGACAGGCGCGGCCTGGCTTCGGGGATCATCGCCGCCGGGTTCGGCTCCGGGTCGGCCGCCTTCATTCCCATCATCGCCCACATCATTCAGCATTATAGCTATCGGCAGGCTTTCCTGGTGACCGGCATCGTTCAGGGAGTCCTCATCATCGTAGCGGCCCAGGTGCTTCGCAACCCCGGCCCCGAATTCAGCAAAGACTTCGGCAAGGACCTGGCCGGACGGAAGCAGTCGGGCGGCCGGGTCTCCGGCGCGCGGCGGAACACCGAGCCATTCACCACCGGCGAGATGCTGGCCACGCCGCACTTCTATGTCTTGTACGCGATGTTCCTGATGATGGCCATCGGTGGGCTGCTGGTAACCGCCCAGACCGCCCCGATGGCAGCGGCCTGGAAGATTCCGGTGGCCTGGATTACCGCTGCTTTGGCGCTCAGCCGCGTAGCCAACGGCGTCAGCCGGATCTTTTGGGGCTGGCTGTCCGACCGGATTGGCCGCGAGACCGTGATGTTTGTCAGCTTCACGATCCAGTCCGGCTGCCTGCTGAGCATCCTCTGGCCCGGACGGCTCTCCGGCCCGCTGTTTGTCCTGGCGCTGGTGCTGACCAACCTGACCTGGGGCCAGATTTTCTCCGTCTTTCCCGCCATCACAGGCGACTATTACGGCGCCCGGAACGCCGCCTCGAACTACTCCTTCTTATACAGCGCCAAGGGAGTGGCCTCGATCATCGGCGGGGGCTTGGGCGCGCTGATGTTCGAGAAGTTCGGCAGTTGGTCGGCCGTATTCTATGGCAGCGCCGCGCTGGCCTTGCTTTCGGGCCTGCTGGCGCTGGCTCTGAAGGCGGCGCCCCTGCCCGCAAAAGCGCGGCAGTCGTAGCACAGGCATTCCTGGGAGCGCGGCGGGCGGGCGGGACGACCGCGCTCCCAGGATCCGGTATGGGGGCTAAACACAGCGCCATGGAACTTCAGTTTGGTTTCTAGCCTGTCAGTCTGATTGTCGTACACCTTCGATCCGACTTGCGGCTGCGATGCGAAGTTCAACAGCAGTCTGACTTTGGGTTGCGGCTCTGCCGCTCTGTGTGCTCTGTGCCTCTGTGGCCGGTTTGGTGTCTTGGTGTCTTGGTGTTGGATTTCAGAATTTCAAATACTTTCGGCTATATTTAGAACGTGTAATTCAGATCGAACTGCATCCGCTTCAACTGCGAGTCGCGGCAATCGGCGAGCATCCCGCTGCACGCGCGCTGGAACCGGGGCGGAACGATCCCGGGACTATCTTGCGGGTTCGCCAGGCGCCCCAGCCACAGCGTGTAGTTCAGGCTGACATTCGGCCGCGCCTGGTAAGCAAGTTCGATCTTGTGATTGCGGATGTTGTTGGCCGCGCGGATGTCGCTCTCGTTGAATGCGCCGAGAATCGCTTCGCGCTCGATGCGGATCAGCGCGTAGGCGAGCCGGAAATCCCGCACCTCGGACAGGCGGCCGGCCATGATCTCGGCCCAATAGGCGGTGCGTTCGCGTCCCGCGGCCCGCGTGTTATTCACGAAATCGAGCTGGAACTGCAGCGGCCAGCGCGGCGTCAGCCGGTAGTCGAGCTCGGCGATGAGATCGAGATAAAGAAAGCGTGACTCGTAGCCGATGACAGCGCCCGCCGGGCTGAACCGCAGGCGGTTTGAATTGGGCAGGGCCGGCCGCAGCGTACCGCGGTCCACCGCCACGGCAATCTGGTCGGCGTTCCTGAAATTCAGCCCGGCGGCATACAGTCGCAACTCCACCTTCGGCGCGAGGCGCAAATGGCCCTGAAGCTGCCCGCCCAGCAGGAAGCTGTCCGGTCCGGCGGCGACTTCGTTCAGCGGAAGCTCAAACCCCACCAGCGTCACCCGCTTCAGCACCTGGTTCTTCAGCTCAAAGTTGAGCGTTTGCGAAAAGCCCTCGGGGTTCACGTCGTTGTCGAAGGTCAGCGGCGTGCGGTGCCAGGGAAAGACAAACTTGCCGCCGCTCAGCGAGAGTGGCTTCAACCACTTCGGCCGGTAGGTGACGAAGTAGCGATCGAAGCCAACGGTCTTGCGCGAGAAGAACTCGGTGAGTGACTGGTTGTGGGAATTGACCTCGGTCAGCGCATTCGTGGACAGCGAAAAGCCGCCGGAGATTTCGTCTGTCACGCTCCCGAGAATGTGGAAACGGAGGCGTATCCGCTCGCGGTGGCGGTCCGGAAAGCCGCGGCCCTCGAAAAACGGCTCGTAGCGCAGGCGCAGGTCGCCGCTGAAATTGAAATTGCCCAGGCCGCGGAGGCGCGCGGCGGCGCCCGTGCCGGCCCCCTCCGGTTTCTTCTGCGTCAGGCTCTGCGCCGGAAGCGCCATGGCCGCCGGTGCGTTGGAGCCGGCAGTTTCGCCGGCTTCGCCGCCGGGCGCAACCGCTGCCTCAGGCGCCGGCGGCGCGGCCAGGCGCCGCTCGATCATTTCGAGCGCCTGGCC
>JBKKAI010000135.1:0-3083 GCA_046714815.1 Terriglobia bacterium
AGTCCACACTGCTCACCATCGCCGGCGGGCTCGACTCGCCCACTCGCGGTTCGGTGGCGGTGGACGGCGTGGTGCTGGCCGATCTCTCCCCCGCCGCGCTGGCCGCCGTGCGCCGCCGTCAGGTCGGCTACGTCTTCCAGGAGCTGAACCTGCTCGGCGCCCTGACGGCCACCGAGAACGTGTCGTTGCCACTCGAGCTCGACGGGGTGACCGGCCGCCAGGCCCGCACCTGAGCTCGCGAGGCGCTGGCCGAGGTGGGCCTGGCCGACCTGGCCGACTCGTTCCCCGACGACCTCTCCGGCGGCGAGCAGCAGCGGGTGGCCATCGCCCGCGCTCTGGCCAACCAGCCCGACCTGCTGCTGGCCGATGAGCCCACCGGCAACCTCGACAGCCGCACCGCGGCCGAAATCCTCGACGTGCTCCAGCGGCTGAATCGCGAGCGCGGCAAAAGCATCCTGCTGGTGACCCACGACGAGCGCACCGCGGCCATCGCCCAACGGCGCATTTATCTCAGCGACGGCAAGGTCGCCGGCGCGACGAACGGGGGCGTCGGCCCGGCGGGTGACGCGCCGGGTGACGCGCCGGGCTCCGTGCCATGATTTTGCGCGACGCCATCTCGGTGAGCCTGGACAACCTGCGGCAATCGCGGCTGCGCACCACGCTGACCACGCTGGGCGTGGCCATCGGCGTGGGATCCATCGTGGCGATGCTGGCCATCGCCGTCGGGCTGCAGGACAACCTGTACGAGAAGCTGCTCAAAATCGGCTTCTTCCGCCGCATCACCGTTTTCCCGCAACGGATGCAGGCGCAGCAGACGCCGCGACCGCTGGACGAAACGGCGCGCACCGCCATCCGCCAGGTTCCCGGCGTGAAGGCGGTGACCGAGGAGATTCGGCTGCCGGTGAAGGTGGAATTCGGCGAGAAGTCATTCAATGCCTCGATCAACGGGGTGAGCATGGACGACGCCGACGAGGCCGTCTTCAGCGAGATCAAGCACGGCCGCTTCTTCGCTTCCGAGGACGCCCGCGAGGTCATCCTCAACACGTTGGCCGCCAAGAACCTGGGCATCCACAGCCCCGGCGAGCTGGTGGGAAAGAATGTTCGCGTCACGGTGAGCATCCCGTTTCGCCCGCCGCCGGGCTTCGGAGTGGCCGCCGGGATGGGTGACACCATTCCGCGGGCGGAGCCGATGGAGCTGCGCGTGGCCGGCGTGATCGAGCGCGAGCGCGCGATCTTTACCGACTCGTCGCCGCAACTGCCCGTGCCGCAAAAGCTGGCCGAGCAGCAACTGGATTTCTACCGCCGGCAACTGCCGATGCTGGCGGCGATGGGAGCGGGGATGTCCCCGATCCAGGTGCGCCTGCACGACGCCCGCGAAGTGGACCGCGTCGAGAAGGAGATCAAGGGCCTCGGCTTCCGCACCATCTCCATCTCCAGCATCATTTCCAATATGCGCCGCGCCTTCGTCGTGGTGGACCTGCTGCTGGCGCTGATCGGCAGTGTGGCCCTGGTCGTGGCCTCGCTCGGCATCATCAACACCATGGTGATGGCGGTACTCGAGCGCACGCGCGAGATCGGCGTGATGAAGGCCGTGGGGGCCGAGGACGGCGATATCCGCCGTATCTTCCTCACCGAGAGCTGCATCATCGGCGCGCTGGGCGGAGTGGCCGGGTTGATCCTGGCCTGGGGCCTGGGCCGCGCCATGAACTATGGAGCCAATATTTATATCGTCCGGCAGGGTTTTCGCCCGGAGACCCTGTTCCACATCCCCTGGTGGCTGATCGGCTCGGCGATGGCCTTGGCCCTGGCGCTCAGCATTGTTTCCGGCCTCTACCCGGCCGGCCGGGCGGCGCGGATTGACCCTGCCCGCGCCCTGCGTCACGACTGAGCCGAATTTTTCCCAACGCAAGGGGCGCCCTCGCTGTCTACAGTAGGTGAGATGGAGATGGCGACGGAGTTGATGCTGGTCCCCGGCGCGCGCGCGGAAGAGGCGGTGGACCTGGAAGCGCTGGTCGAGGAGCATCAGCGCATGGTTTATCGGATCGCCTACAGCCTGCTGCGCAATCATCACGACGCCGAAGACGCCGCCCAGGAAACGTTCGTGCGGGTATGGCGGGCGGCCGGCAAGCTGGCGCAGGTGGATGACCGCAAGGCCTGGGTGGCGCGCATCGCCTGGAACGCGGCCACCGATCGGCTGCGGAAGCAGCCGCCGCCCTCGGTGGAAATGGAAGCGCTGGCCAGGTCGGTTCGGCACGGGGCAGCGAAGGGCGCCAGCGCCGAGGAGGTTGCCGCCGGCGCCGAGATGCAGAGCCTGATGGGCGCGCTCGTCGCCGGCCTGCCGCCGAAGCTGCGGCGGGTGATCGAGCTGTCCACGGTCGAAGAACTCGACCACGCCGAGATCGGGCGCATCCTGGGGCTGCCGCCGCCGGCCGTCCGCACGCGCCTGTTCGAGGCGCGGCGCCTGCTGCGGGACAAGCTGGAGCGGTTGTTGGGGAAACAGTTATGAACAAGGAATTCATTGACAAGGTTCTGGACGAAGGGCTGAAGAACTACAGCCGCGTCACGCCGCCGGAGGATCTGGCGGCGCTGGTGGCCGCGCGCGCCGCGGCGGCGCAGGCGGGCGGCCCGGAGCATTGGCTCCGGGTTGCGGGCGGCTGGTTCCCACGGCGCTGGTGGCTGTGGGCGCCGGCGCCGCTGGCCGCCGCCGCGATGCTGGCCGCGATGCTGCTGCGCCCGCCGGTTGAAACACCGGGCGTCAGGCCTACAGCCACGCCGCCTGTTGCCGCCCGGACGGTCGAGCGCCCTGCGGTAGTCAAAAGCGTCGCGACTCCGCCGGCGCGCCGGTTGCGCAGGCGCCCGTCCGGTCTGCGCGTTTTGACGGCCGCAGATCTGGCCGCGCTTCAATTGCCCGCCGAGCTGTTCCGCAAGGACGCGGCCGCGGAGCAACCGCTGCCCGACCTCTCGATCCCGGAACTGGTGATCCCCGCGTTGGGGTCGGAAACTGAATAAGGAGCAATACCGTTCACTTAAGCGAAAGGTGTTACAGATGCGTAAAGTGCGCGATCCTGGGAGCGCGGGCGTCT
>JBKKAI010000136.1:0-5142 GCA_046714815.1 Terriglobia bacterium
CAGCAGCGTGACCGCGCTCGAAAGGCCGGCATCGCGCGGCCCGAGGTTGGCGCGCCAGATGGCCGCCGCGGCCAGCGTGTGCGTCAGCGTATCCATTTAGAGCAATGATGAATTATGAATGATGAAGGATGAATGAAAAAAGAAAAGCTCAGCCATTCATCATTCATAATTGGCGGCATGGCTTGCGCTTGCTTGCTTCTCGCTGCGCTTTTGCTGGCGGCCGCTCCGCTGCCGGCTGCCGAGCCGGAGGCCGCGCTGCTCGAACGCGTCGAGCAGCTTCGCCGCGTTGCGCGCCGGTTGGGCCCCGAGCTGTGGCCCGGCTGGGACCCCGCGGCCACGCCGCTTGCCATCTACAAGGGCGCTGAGATGGGCGTACTCATCGGGCACCCTTCCCCGCCCCCCAGCTTCCGGCGCTTTCCGGCGCCCCAGGTGTCGGCGCCGGTCTTCGTCGCCGACTCCACCACCGGCATGGTCCTGGCGAACACCGCTCAGAATTTTGCCGGCGCGCTCACGTCGTTCGTGTCGCACCAGGACCTGATGGGCAAACCCGAATCCGACGCGCTGGCCCTGGGCATCCACGAGCTGTTCCACGCGCACCAGAACCGTATCGCGCCGCGCAAGTTCGGGGACATCCTGATGGTGCTGTGGGGAAAGTATCCGGAGTTTTCGGCGCATAACCGCGCGATGCTGGCGCTGGAGGCCGAAACGCTGCTGCGCGCGGCCACCGCGGCGGATGAGCAGGAAGCGCGCCAACAGGCGTCCGCGTTCCTGGGACTGCGGATCGCGCGGCGAAAAGAGCTGACTCCGGAGCAGGCGCGCTACGAGAGCGGGGAGGAGTCGAGCGAAGGGCTGGCGCGCTACATCGAATTGCGCCTGCTGCGGCTGCTTTCGTCCGCCGCCGCAGGCCCGGCGGGTACACCGCCGGGCTCGCTCGCGCCCGCGATGCCCGCGGCGGCCGCGGCCGCCGAAAAGCGGCTGGAGCCGCTCAAGAACATTACCGGCGCCGAGGGCCACGCAGCCCGCGGCGTTGCCCGCGGCGTTGCCCGCGATAGGGAACGCTTCTACTCGCTGGGCATGGCGCAGGCGCTGGCGCTCGACCTCCTCCGCCCGGGCTGGAAGAAGGAGTTCGAATCGGGGCCGCTGCTGCTCGATGAACTGCTGGCGCAGGCGGCGCCGATTCTGCCGGCGGCGGAGACATCGGCGCTGCGCGAGCGCCTGGGCTATCGCGATGTGCTCAACCGGCAGGAGAAGGCGGTGGCCGAGCGGCGCGAGCAGGGCGCTCGCCGCCTGGCGGCCCTGATCGCCGCGCCGGGCGACCGCGTGGTGGTGGAAGCCGGCGCGCTCAAAGACAATCTGGCGCTGCGCGGCATCAATCCCAACGGCTCGATCGCGCTCACTCCCGATCAGGTGCTCCACACCTTCCTGCTGCTGGACCTCGGATCGGCCGCCGGAACCAGGGCGCGCCTGGAGTTTCGCGGAATTCCCGCGCTGTATGACCGCACGCAGGACGCGCTGTGGTTCGTGCTGCCGGCCGACGCCGTCGTCAAGGCCGTGCAGGGATTTGCCGCCGGGCCTGCCGACGCGCCACCGCGCCTGGTGTTGCGCGCCGAGGGTTTCTCCGGCGAATTCACCGGCGTCGAACTGGAGCGCCGCAGCCGCGAGCTGCGCATCCGCCCGTCGAAGGACCTCAAGCGCGGACCGGTGCCGCGCCCGCCCGAATTCGTCCGGCCCGACCCGTTCTGACCCGGCTGAAACAGCGGCAGGATAATCTCATTCCAGCCCAACGAAGATCTCGCCGTCGCGCACTTCCACCAGGTAGGTCCGCAGCGGGCGGAGGTCGCTCTGCAGCCGCGCTTGGTCAATGTCGCCCGTGCCCAGCGGGTAAACGTTGCGTGGATAGACGTTCTCGCCCGTGCGCAGGTCATAGCGAAAGTGGTGCCACGGGCACTCCAGCTGAAAGTCGAGGACGGCGGCGCCGCCGAGTGGATTGTGCTGGTGCGGGCAGATCGGCACGCAGGCGAAGATGCGGCCCTCCCAATGGGCCAGCAGCACCGGCCGGCTCTCCACGCGGACGACTTTGGAAGTGCCGGCCGGGACCTCGTCCGCCCGGCCGGCGAGTACAAAGCGGGGCAAACCGGCGACGGCTACTTCGGCACCGTGAGGAAGCGCGAGGTATAAGGCGACTCGCCCGGCGCGCCGCGGCGGAAATGCCCCGACGGCCCCTCGCCCAGGTATTCGGAGAACCAGGCTTCGTGCTCGATCTCCTCGTGCAGGATGGCCAGCGCAAGGTCGTAGGTGCGGTGGTCCTTGCCGAAGGTCATGTTGCAAATCTCGGTGTAGACGCGGATGGCGCAGCGCTCGGCCTCCACCAGGATGGTCAGCATCTCCTGCATGTTCTTCGGGTCCTTGGGCAGGTAAGCGTCCGGGCAAGCCGCGTCCTTGGCGAAATCGCGGATGTCGCGCGGCAGCGCGCCGCCCAGTTCATAGATGCGCGGCGTGAGCGCCTCGAAGTGGTTGCGGTCCTCGATCCGCGCGTCCTCGATGATCTCTTTGAGCCCTTCGCCGTCGAAGCCGATCGAGTTCACGCGCAGGATCGTGTAGTAGTAATAGGTGGTGAACTCGGCCGACGCGGCCCGGACCAGTTTCGCGAGCAGGTCGTCCACCTTGATGCCGGACTGCTCCACAACTTGACGAGCAACTTTCCCCATTCGAAGTCTCCTTCTTGGAACGTGACGGGTTAGAAGTTAAGAGGTTGTTACGCTCAGTGCGCTGATGAGGCGCAGAGAGATAGTAGCGGCGGCGGCGGCCAGCCGTCAAGCCCGGCCCAGCCGCTCGCCTGCCGTCGTGGGCCAGTGCCTCGGCCACGCGCTCAGGCGGCGAAAACCACCGCAACCACCGCGGCGGCGAAGGGCGGAGGCCCGCGGGTGCTATAATCAAAGGAGTTCCCAGATGCCTTCGCCGATTCGATTGCTCGCGCTCGACATAGACGGCACTCTGCTGGACACCAAGTACCAGCTTCCGGCCCGAAACCGGGATGCGCTCGAAGCGGCGCACCGGGCGGGCGTCGAGGTGGTGCTGGTGACCGGCCGGCGCTACGCCTTCGCGCTGCCCATCGCCGAAATGCTGCCGTTCGAGCTGGTGATGATCACCAGCAACGGCGCGGTGGTAAAATCGCGGGGCGGCCGCTCCTACTACCGGGACCTGCTGGCGCGCGAAACCGCGGCGCGGGCTCTCGAACGAACGCGCCCGTGGGTGGACTACGCCGTGCTCGCATATGACGTCGAGGGCCAGGGGGAACTGGTGATCGAAGGCATCGAGAAGCGCTCGCCGGGCTTCCTGTCGTGGATGGAGCGCAACCGGCAGTTCATCACCTTCGCGCCGATTGAAAAAACGCTGGCCGAGCGCGGCGCGGCCCACCCGCCGGAGGATCCGCTGCAGGTGATGTTCTCGGGGCCGGTCGAGGTGGTGCGCGAGATCGAGCGAACACTGGCGGCCGCTCCTTTCCACCATGAGTTCCGCCTGCTCAAGACCGAGTATGAGGACCGCGACCTGAGCATCCTCGACGCCATCAACCACCGCTGCTCGAAGGGCCATGCGCTGCGCGCCTGGGCCGAGCGGCGCGGCTTTTCGCGCGAGCAGGTGATGGCCATCGGCGACAATTTCAATGACCGCGAGATGCTGGAGTTCGCCGGCGTGGCCGTGGTAATGAGCAACGCGGTGGAATCGCTGAAACGCAACGGCTGGAACACCACCGCGCACTGCGACCAGGCCGGCGTGGCCGACGCCGTTGAAAGGTGGGTCTTGTGAGGCGGCTTCTTGCTGCGCTGCTGCTGCTTCCCGGCGCCGCCGGCGCGGCGAGCTACGCCGTGATGAACACCGGCACGCGCCTGGCCATTGCGCGCCATGAAACCTCCGGGCCCGTCACCCGCCTCTACCTGGCCGGCGGCGGCGTGGTGGAAATCGCCTCCGACACTGTCCGCGGGTTCGAAGCCGACGAATACGTTCCGCCGCCTCTGGCGGAACCCGTCCCCGCGGCCGCCTCCGTTTTCGATTCCGGCGACCTGGGCCAGATCGTGCGCCGCACCAGCGAGCGGCACGGCCTCGATCCCGACTTGATTTACAGCGTTATCCGCGCCGAGTCCGGCGGCAACCCGCGCGCCGTGTCACCGAAAGGCGCCGGCGGGCTGATGCAGTTGATGCCGGCGACGGCGCGCGAGCTCAATGTCAGTGACGTGTTCGACCCCGCGCAGAATGTGGACGGCGGCGCCCGCTACCTGAGGCAACTGCTGGCGCTTTACAAGAATGACCTGGCGCTGGCGCTGGCCGCCTACAACGCCGGCCCGGAGAGAGTCGCCGCTTATCGCGGCGTGCCTCCCTACCGCGAAACGCGCAACTACGTCTCGCGCGTCATTTCCGACCTCACCCGGCGCGACTTCAACCGAAAAAAACAGTAGCCCCCATCAGCCGGCGCAGCGCCGGTGTTTGGCAGGGCGTCGAAAACTGCAGGGGAAAGTTCGCCGGGGGTTCCGACCGTCCGTGCCGGGCGGCGCCAAGGGGCGGCCTACTTTTCTTCGATCACCCAGCGCTTGCGACGGGGCGAGGAAGCCCTTTCCGCCTCTCTCTGCCGCTTCCACTCGCGCGCCAGATCCGCCAGCGGAACCTTGGCCCGATCGGCCCGGCGCACGAGTTCAAGCTGTGTCTGCGTGGGCGCCGTATCCTCACCAATGGAAATGGCGACAACCGCGCGGGAAGGTCCCACGCCCGGCGTCTGTTTTTTCACTTCGTGGATGGGCAGATTCTTGATCTCGGCCGCGCGGTCCAGCGACGGGCGTTCATTCAAAGCCGGCGCCCGGTTGAGCGGCTTTTGATCGTTGAGGTTAGGCCTGCTATTGATTGTCTCGCCCCGGAGGTTCTCGGCAATACCGGGATCGGTCCTTCCCTGAGGGTGAGCGGCCAGCGGCAATGCAACCATCGAGAGCAGCGAGAGGAACGCAGGCACATGAAATTTCACGGCCCGCATAGGATACCACGGGAAGCTACAGGACAATGTCTGCCGCGTGCCTGCCGTGCCTGCCGCGCCTGCCGCGCCCGCCGCGCCCGCCGCGATCTCCTTGTTACATCTGGTGGTTCGCGTTGTGTCGC
>JBKKAI010000137.1:0-4130 GCA_046714815.1 Terriglobia bacterium
AGCCTGCGGGCGTAGGATACTGTTACGGGGAATCCCGAAACGTTATGAACAGCTAGATGAGTCTGGCCGAGATTCGGATTGACGGTGTGGAGTTTCACTACCACAGCCTGCGCCGCCTGGAGGAACAAGGGCTGGCGGGGGCGTCACGCCTTCCCTATTCGCTGAAGATTCTGCTGGAGAATCTGCTACGCAACGAGGACGGCGGGTTCGTCAAGCGCACCGACATCGGAGAGATGGCCGGATGGGACCCGCGCTCCCCGCGCGATTACGAAATTGCCTTTCGTCCGGCGCGCGTGCTGCTGCAGGATTTCACCGGAGTGCCGGCGGTGGCCGACCTGGCGGCGATGCGCGACGCGGTCCAGAAAATGGGCGGCGATCCTTCCAAGATCAACCCGCTGTGCCCGGTCGAGCTGGTGATTGACCACTCCGTGCAGGTGGACAGCTTCGGCACGGCCGGCGCGTTCCGCGAGAACGCCGACCTCGAGTTCGTGCGCAACCGCGAGCGTTACCTGTTCCTGCGCTGGGCGCAGAAAGCGTTCCGTAATTTCAGCGTGGTGCCGCCGGACACCGGGATCGTCCACCAGGTCAACCTGGAGTCGCTGGCGCGGGTGGTGTTCGTCTCGCGCGAAACCGAAACGCCGCTGCTCTACCCGGATACCCTGGTGGGCACTGACTCCCACACCACCATGATCAACGGGATCGGCGTGCTCGGCTGGGGAGTCGGCGGGATTGAAGCCGAGGCCGCCATGCTCGGGCAGCCTATCTCGATGCTGATTCCCCAGGTGATCGGCTTGCGCCTGACCGGCGAGCTCGCCGAGGGCGTGACCGCCACCGACCTGGTGCTGACCGTCACCGAACTCCTGCGCCGCAAGGGCGTGGTGGGCAAGTTCGTCGAGTTTTACGGGCCGGGCCTGACGCATCTGCCGGTGGCCGACCGCGCCACCATCGCCAACATGGCGCCGGAATACGGCGCAACCATGGGAATCTTTCCGGTGGACGACCAGACCCTGACGTACCTGCGGCTCACCGGCCGCAGCGCCGAGCAGGTGCACCTGGTGGAAACATACTGCAAGGAGCAGGGCCTGTTCCTGACGCCGGAAAACTCCGACCCGCAGTTCTTCGACAACCTCGAGATGGACCTCTCGACGGTGGAGCCGAGCCTGGCCGGCCCCAAACGGCCGCAGGACCGGGTGGCGCTGCGCCAGGCGAAAGAGAAATTCCTGGAAGCGCTGGAGCAGATGACCAAAGTGTCGGCGAAAATTGCCGCGGCGAAACCCAACGGCGGTGCGGGCGAGGGCGACCCCGGCGCCGCGGGGAAACAGGTGCTGCCGGTGGTGGGCGTTCCCGGGTCGCTGCCGGTAAACCCGTTGCAGCGCCACGACGAGATTGACGCCGCCGCGTCCACCGCGCAGCCGGCGCGAGGGATGCAGGGCGGGCCGGGCGCGTCGGCGACCGCCGTCGCCGGCATCGCCGGCGCCGGGGAAGAGACGCTGCGCGACGGCTCGGTAGTGATCGCGGCCATCACAAGTTGCACCAACACCTCCAACCCCTCGGTTCTGATGGCCGCCGGTCTGCTCGCGAAAAAGGCTGTCGAGCGCGGCCTGCAGCGCAAGCCCTGGGTGAAGACCAGCTTTGCCCCCGGCTCGAAGGTTGTCACAGAGTACCTCACCGAAACCGGCCTGATGCCGTACCTGGAAAAACTGGGCTTCTACCTGGTCGGCTACGGCTGCACCACCTGCATCGGCAACAGCGGCCCGCTGCCCGAAGCGGTGGCCACCGCGGTGAAGGAGCGCAAGCTGGTGGCCGTTGCGGTGCTGAGCGGCAACCGCAATTTCGAAGGCCGCATCCAGCCGCTGGTCCGCGCCAACTATCTGGCTTCGCCCCCGCTGGTGGTGGCGTATGCGCTGGCCGGCCGCATGGACATTGACCTCTACAAAGAGCCACTGGGCGCAGACACGGAAGGCCGGCCTGTCTTTCTACGCGAAATCTGGCCGTCGCAGGAGGAGATTCAGCAGACCATCGCCTCGGTGCTTCGCGCCGAGCTGTTCCAGAAGGCCAATGCCAGTGCCATGGCCGGCGACGAGAACTGGAATTCGCTGAAAGTGCCCGAGGGCGACTTGTTTGCCTGGGATGCCGACTCCACCTACATCAAGCGGCCGCCGTTTTTCGAGAACCTGGCGCCGAACCCGGCCGCCATCCAGCGCGCGCGGGTGCTGGCGATGCTGGGCGACAGCGTCACCACCGACCATATTTCACCGGCCGGCTCCATTCCGCCCGACGGCCCCGCCGGCAAGTACCTGGTGGCCCAGGGCGTCGCGCCCAAGCACTTCAACTCCTTCGGCGCACGCCGCGGCAACCATGAAGTGATGATGCGCGGCACCTTCGGCAACATCCGCCTGAGGAACCAGCTTGTACCAGGCCTCGAGGGGAACTGGACGGTGCATTTTCCCGACGAGGAAAAACTGAGCATTTATGACGCGGCCGTGAAGTACGCCGCCGAGGGCGTGTCGCTGATTGTGCTGGCCGGCAAGGAGTACGGCTCCGGCTCATCCCGCGACTGGGCGGCGAAGGGCGCGCTGCTGCTCGGTGTGCGCGCGGTGATCGCGGAAAGCTTCGAGCGCATCCACCGCAGCAACCTGGTGGGTATGGGCGTGCTGCCGCTGGAGTTTCGCGCCGGAGAAAGCATCGCCTCGCTGGGCCTCACCGGCCTGGAAACCTACGAGATCGAAGGTGTGCCGCACGGCCTGGGGCCGCGCAGGGAGCTGGTAGTGCGCGCCCGCTCTTCCGGCGGCGAGAAAACCTTCAACGTCATCGCGCGGATTGACACCCCGCAGGAGCACCTGTATTACCAGCATGGAGGCATCCTCCCGTACGTGTTGCGCAACCTGCTGGGCGCTGCCCGATCCACGGCCGGATAGAAAACAGCCGATCTCTCATGCCTCGAACCCACTTCCGGCTCCTGGTGGCGTTTCTTTTCTTCAGCGTTTGCCCCCTGGCGACTTGGGCCAACCGGGGCGGCGATGACGCCGTGTACGTTTACGACCTGTTTCAGGGTGCGCCCGACTGTGCGGCGCTGGCAGGACGCTTGAAACAGCTTCCGCTGCGGCCGACGGTCATCCTCAGCATAGAGCAGGGCATTGAGTTCCTCCTCGATCGGCCCAATGGCGAAGCCTTGCTGGTCTGCGCCTTGAAGCACCTGCGGGGCGCGAGGCCCGGCCATCGCGTGAAAGCGCTGCTGCTGCAGGACGCTTCGTTTCTGGACGAGAACTCGGAAGCGATGCGGCGCGTGGACCTGCTGGCCAAAGTTGCCGCACGGAACAAGGGCCTGCTGGCCGGCGCGCAGATTGACGTGGAGCCGTACGTCGTGGAGAAGTGGGGCTGCTGCCCGACCGAAGAGCGCCGCGCCTTGATGCGCAGCCTGCATCGCTTGCTTGGAGAGGCGCGGCGGGCGCTGCGCCCGCTGCCGCTCGGAGTCGTCGCGCCGTGGTGGTACCCGGCGGTGGGGAGCGAGATCCCCGAAGCCGCGCCGGAAGCGCTCTACGCCGTCGCCGACGAAATCTACCTGATGGCTTACGGCGATGAGGGCGGGCCGCTGGTAGGCGGCGACGCAGGGCGCGTCCTGGACCGCGTGGACGCGCCGGCGTTCATCGCCGGACGGGGCCGCATGCACGTCGCCTTCGCCACCTACGAATATCAATCACCGGAGCATCTTCGGGCGGAGATCGAGGCGGTGCGCCACCGGCTGTCCAAGCGGCCAACCTTTGCCGGCACCGCCATTTTCCATGCCGCTTCCAAATACAACGTGCCGCTGGCGCGCTTCGTCACCGGCATCGTTACCGACGCAGACGGCGGCGGGGTGGCCGGTGTCGAGGTGGAGGCGGCCGGAATCCGCGGCCAAGCCAGCTCCTGCGGCCAATTCACCTTGCGCGGCCTGCCCGCCGAGAGCGCCACGCTGGTTCTGAAAAAGCCTGGTTTCCGCGCCCGCAGCATGGCCGTGCAGCCGCCGGCGCCGGGCGCCGTCCTCGACCTGGGCAAAATCATCCTGGAAAAAGAATAGCCGCCGCCGCTGCTGAGCGAATGTTTCGCCTAACCCTAACCCGGATCATTCATGAATCTTGACGGCTCTGGTT
>JBKKAI010000138.1:0-2533 GCA_046714815.1 Terriglobia bacterium
GCTCGATAGCATGCGGCGCGCCGCCCCGGCCGACCGCCCGGAGCGTCACGCTCCGGGGGACCGCCCGCGCCACGCGCCTTTCAGCGCCGGACGGCCGGGAGCGCTTGTATATTCCTTGTCCCCATCCGGCGGCAATCCGCAGTAGAATCGAAGCGGTCAAGCCGCTCTCCAGACAATCGGTGGTTTTTGAACTCGGTGCTTTAACAATGTCGGCTTACCGGCATCTCGACCCTCTCTTGCGCGCGCTCGCCGCGCCGTGGCGCAGCGTCTTTTTCCCGCTCGGCTTCCGCCTGGAGCTGGAAACCAACGATCCGCGGATCGGCGAGTGTGCCGAGGCCAGTTTCGGCGTTTTTCGCGACCAGTCGTGCGGCGAGCAACGCGGAGCGGGACGCTCCGGGTTGCCGCCATTGCGGATGCGGCTGCTCGCGGCTCCGGGCGCGGCCGCGCAGCCCCCCTGGCCCGCCGCCGCCTACCGCTCCTGGGGCGACTTGTTCTCCGTCGTGTGCGGCCCGGATAACTTTCTCACCGCCGACCTCGGGCGCAGAGAAGCGATGGGCTTTTTTTCTCCGGCGATGCTGGAAGACCGCGAATTCTTCCGCTGGACCTTCCTCGAATGCGCCACCTACATGATGATCGAGCGGCATCACGCCACGCCGGTGCACGCTGCCGCCGTAGTGCGCGACGGCCAGGGAATTCTGCTGTGCGGCCCGGCCGGCGCGGGCAAGACTTCGCTGGCTTACGACTGCGCGCGCGCCGGCTATGGCCTGCTGGCCGACGATGTCGTTCATCTGCTTCGTTCTGAGCGCCCGGCTACGCTGCGCGGCAACCCCGCGACGCTGCACTTCCCGGTGACGGCGCGCGGGCTTTTTCCGGAGCTGAAGGCAATGCCGGTCGGGATCCGGCGCGACGGCGCTGAATTTCTGGCCGTCCCCACCGCGCAGTTCCTGCCCGGCCGCGCGGTGACCGAAGCCGAACCCGGGCCGGTGATTTTTCTCGAGCGCGACGAGCGACCTCTGGCTGCCGGCACACTCGACCCGTTTCCCGCGGAACAAGCCCACCGGATTCTGTTCGAGGGTCTGCCCCTGGTGGGAGATGAAGAAGCAATGGCGGAGCATTCGCGCGCGATTGCGGAACTGGTTTGTGAAGGCGCTTACAGGCTCCGATATTCGACCCTGGACCAGGCGCGACGGCAACTCGAGGGTCTGTCACTGCGTCAGCGGATATCCGGATGATGACACAGCGGAAACTGGCGGTCCTCCTATTCGCATGCGCACTGGCGCTGGGAACTGACCTGCCCGCGCAAGTGCCCTCGGCGACGATCACCGGAACGGTGCTTGACCCCTCGGGACTGCCGGTCAGCGGGGCGGTGGTGAGCGCGCGCGCGCTCGGACCGGCCTTCGAGCGTGCGCAAACCACGCTGGGCGACGGCAGCTTTCGCCTGGCCGCTCTGCCGCCGGGCCCGTATCGGCTCAGCGTCGAGCACGATTCGTTCGCGCGCTACCAGATCGAGCGGCTGGAGCTGCAGGTCCGCCAGGCAATTGACCTGGCGATCCGGCTGAGGCTCGGCGCGCGTACCGAAACGGTAACAGTGTCGGCCATCACGGCTCCCGTGGAAGCCGCCGCCGCGCCCGCCGGCTTCATCGTGGACCACGCGCAAATCGGGCTGCTGCCGCTCGCCACCCGCAATTTCGCCAGCCTCGCGACCCTGGGTCCCGGCGTGGTGCCGCGCCACCTCGGCGGCTTCACGCACGACATCATCAACGACGTGCAGCCCTCGCGCGGCGCGGTGGGGCTGAACCCGCCGGTCAACGGCGCGCGCTCCACAACCAACACGTTTTTGCTCGACGGCGTGCTGAACACCGACGGGAACACCAACGCCGTGGTTGTCCATCCGCCTCTCGAGTCCATCCAGGAATTTCGATTGCAGACTTCGGCGTCCCCCGCCGAGTTCGGCTACTCCGGCGGCGGCGTCATCAACATGGTCAGCCGCTCGGGGACGGCGCGCTTCCACGCCGGCCTGTTCGAATATTTCCGCAACGAGAAGCTGGACGCGCGGCAGTACTTCGATCCGGGCGACGGCCCGCACGCGCCGCTGCGCCAGAACCAGTGCGGCGGACAGGCCGGCGGCCCGCTGCCGGCCGCCCGGAGCTTTCGCTCCGGGTCCGCGCCGTCGCGCGCGTTCTTCTTCGCGGCCTACGAAGGCCTGCGCCTGCGCCAGGGAAGGGCGTCGGCCAGCCTGGTGCCTGATGAAGCCCTGCGGCGCGGCGATTTCAGCGCGGTGACTGCGATCCGCGATCCGCGCAGCGGCCTGCCGTTCGCTGGCAACCGCATTCCCGCCGGCCGGATCGATCCGATCGCGAGCGCGTTTCTCGATAAGTTCCAGCCGCTGCCGAACCGCCCCGGCGAAGCCAACAACTATCTGGAGACGACGCCGGACGCCGCCACGCACGACAGCCTGAGCGCGCGGGTGGACCTGTCGCATTCGGCGCGGTCCACGCTGTTCGCGCGCTATAGCCTCAACGCTGAGCGCGGC
>JBKKAI010000139.1:0-4178 GCA_046714815.1 Terriglobia bacterium
GGCGAGGTAGGGTCCAGGTTGGGGTCTGAGGAAAACACCGCGCTGTTAAGAGCATTGAAGGCGTCCACGCGGAACTGGATGTTCCAGTTCTCGCGGATGTAGGTGTTCTTGATCAGCGAGACGTCCACGGTCGTCGCCCACTGGTTGCGCAGGTTGCCGTAGCGGATGGGCGTGGTGCGCAGGGAGAAAGGCGGCCGGATCTGGAAAACAGGCTGCTCGCCCGGCTGGACGTTGCGCACCGAGCCATTGGCGTCAACCACGCCGGTCCGGAACAGGCGGTCCCAGGTGGGATTCTCCAGTCGCGGATCGCCGACGAGATAGACGTTACCGGGAATCGTCATCGGATCGCCGGACTGGATGACCGTGGTGAAGACGCCCTGCCAGCCGCCGACCATCCGGCGAATCACAGGGCGGCTGTTGGCGAGGAACCTCCGGCCGGAGCCGAACGGCAGCTCATAGCTCGGCGCGATCACCCAGCGATGCGTGCGGTCCCAGTCGGTGAGCGTGCGGGTCGGCGCGGGGTCCTGGGCGTTCAGGTAATCTATGGCCTCGATGTTCTTCGAGAGCGTGTAGGTGCTGGTGAAGGTGAGGCCGCGCGAGTAGCGCTTGGTGGCGGTGACTTGAAGCGAGTTGTACCAGATGCGACCGGTGTTCAGCTGCTCGATGTTGAAGCCCGTGAATTGCGGGAACGGGCGCAGAAGCTGAGTGCGGGAGGCCGTGGTGTTGTTGAGCCCGGTCCCAGGGATGAGGCCCGCGAAAGGATTGGGCACCTGCTGGTTCAGAAAGTTGGGGTTGCCGCCCAGGGACGGGTTGCCCTGGTTCAGAACGTCCACGCCCACCTCGTTGAAGCCCTTCGAGGCCGACTGGGCCATGGAGCGAGAGCCGACGTAAGCGACATCCAGCAGAATGTTGCCGGGGAGCTGGCGCTGAATACCGAATGAGAATTGGTGGACGTAGGGGACGCGGAACTCCGGATTGATGAAGCTGGGTCCCTGGCCGAGGAAGGTGAGCAGGCCGAGGGACGGTCCGGAGGGCCGGAGCAGGCCGGTTGGGAACGGATCGTTGAAGGTGTTGGCGGGCGTACGCCCGGAATCGAGCGTGGCGACGTAGGGCGTGGACTGTGAGAAGCCGCTGAGATTGCCGCGGAACGTGGGGTTCAGATAGAAGACCCCGTATCCGCCTCGGAGCACGGTTTTCTCCGTCAGCGAGTAGGCGGCGCCGAAACGGGGCTGAAGGTTGTTCCAGTCGGTGGCCATGGGAGAGCGCGGATTCCCGTCTGCGCCGGCGAAGCCTATGCCACCCTTGACCTGGAAGCCGGGGAACCGCGCTTGGTCAATCCTTTGCGAAATGGGGTTGGCGCGGCCGGCGAAAAAGCCATAGTTCATGCGATTGAAGCGCTCGGTGACCGGGAGATTGATGTCCCAACGAAAGCCCAGATTGACGGTGAGCTTGCGGGTGAGCTTGATGTCGTCCTGCATCCAGGGAGCGTAGTAGACCCACTGGTAGTAGGGTCGGGCGATATCGGCGACGGAGCCGGAGGCGGGATAGCCGAGCAGGAATGAGGCGGCGCCGACGCCGGAGGCGGCGTCCTGGACCAGATAGTCGCGGCGGGTAAAGCCGCGGTCGAAGTTGTAGGTGCCGGCGGCGCTGCCGGGCCGGAATTGCGTATAACGGGTCACCCGGAAATCGAGCCCGGTCTTCACAGTGTGCTTGCCGCGAACCAGGACCAGGCTGGGAGCGAGCGAGAAGACGGTCGTGGGTTCCAAGGTGACATTGCCGGAGCCGTGGCCGAGAGAGCGGGCGTTGGAGATGGAGATCTGCGGGAACAGGTCACGCTTGGGAAGCCGCTCCACCAGCGACGCGGGAAAGCCGAGCTCCGAGTTGTCGAAATCCTCGTTCCCGAAGGGCGCCAGATCTTCCACCCAGTAGGTCACCGCCGTGCGGACGTTGAGGATGGTCGTGGGGGTGAGGGTCGTGATGGAGTCCAGCACGATTCCGTTATTGCGCTTGCCGCCGTTGCGGTAGTCGCCGGCGACGCCGGGTATCCCGTTGGTGTTGCGGAGCTGCTTGAAATCGCTCCAGGACCAGCGGCCGTAGACCCTTTGGCGCGGGCCGAAGTGGTGGTCAATGCGGGCCGTGAGGTTGGCAAAATCAAAGCGGCCGATGTTGGGGTTCAGGAAGAAATTGTCCTGCCAGTCCACGGAGCCGGGGGCGGAGGTGTTGGGCTCGGGGTAGAGCTTGATGATGTTGGCGGCGACCGGGGAAATGCGTTCCGCGGGAATGCGGTTGCCCGGGAAAGGCGAGCGTACCCAGTTGTTGCCCTCAAAACGGCCGGTGAGAGGGTCATAGATCGTGTACAGACCGCCGCGATTGTCGAAGGTCCTGGAAAAGTCGCCGCGCCGCTGTTCCAGGGTGGGCACAGAAGAAATGGACTCGGAAGGATAGTAAGTGTCCTCGCGATAGCCTTCGTAGGCGAAGAAGAAGAACGACTTGTCCTTGCCGCTGTAAAGGCGCGGCACGGTCAGGGGGCCGCCCAGCGAGAACCCGTACTGGTCGAGGGCATTGCCCTGGCGGAGGGCGCCCTTGGCGTTGTTGGAGAAGGTGTTGGCGTTGAGGGCGGTGCGCTTCAGAAATTCGTACCCCGAGCCGTGCCACTTGTTGGCGCCACTTCGCATCGAGATGTTGATGACTCCGCCGCCGGTGCGGCCATACTGCGCGTCGTAAACGCCGGTCATGACTTTAAACTCTTCGACCGCGTCTACGGAGGGGACGTAGGCGACGTTGTTCACGCCGTTGTAGACGGCATTGTTGGGGGCGCCGTCAACCAGGAACTCGTTGTTGGTGCCGCGTCCCCCGTTGATGGACCACGAGGAGATCCCCGAATTGGAGAACGGGTTCAAGTGCTGGGTCCCGGAGGTGTGGATGATACCGGGAGTCAGGACGGAGAGCATGATCGGGTTGCGAATGTTGAGTGGGAGGTCGTTGACCGTCTTGTTATCAATGACCAAGCCGCGGTCGGCCTTTTCGACCTCCAGGAGAGGCGCTTCGCTGGTGACGGTTATGGTGTCCGTCAGTTGCCCAACCTGAAGGCCCACATCAATGGTGGCGGACTGGCTTACGTGCAGCTCGACATTGCTACGCACGAAAGCCCTGAATCCGGCCACCTCGGTGGAAAGCTGATAAGTCCCGGGATTGAGGAACAGGAAGCGGTACTGCCCGGCTTCGTTCGTGGTTGCGTCAAAAACTACGCCCGTAGCGCGGTTGGCGAGGCGTACCTTGGCGCCGATGACCACGGAGCCTGTGGGGTCCGTCACCGTGCCGCTCAGCGTGGCGCGGGTTTCCTGCGCGAACCCAACGGTCGGCAGGCATACCAACGCCAAAAACCACAAAGTCGAAAAGCCGAATCCGCGAAGACTCATGAGAATGCCTTCATTGAACCGCGCCGGGCCGTGGCTGCGCGGTGGCCAGGATCCAGAGCACCTTGGGTTCAGCCCGGGCCCGTATTGCCCTCCAGTTCGGCCAAGTCTACACCCGATCGCTTGCCGGGAGTCAATCCCGCTTTTTCACAAGACAGCATGCCGTACCGTGAAGGTCCGCCCACTGGCCGGAAGCATTGATGAATGATGCCGCGAAAAAAAACTGCCTTGCCGGTTCACTCATCATTCATAATTCGTGATTCATCATTAGCTCTATGCGCTTGCTGCTCGCCATCGTTCTGCTCGCCGCGCCGCTCGCCGCGCAACTGCCCGAGGCCGTCGGGCCCTGGCAGGGCAGCGAGGGACGGCTGTACATCACCTTCACGGTGCGCGAGACGGCCGGCATCGCCCGCCAGCAGGAGCCGCTGGAAGTCGAGGCGCGGCTGCCCTCGCGCGAAGTGTACGTGGTGCGCCAGGACGGGGCCCCGGAAGAGATCCTTTCGCAGGTGCTCGAAGCCAAACCGGATTCGGCGGCGTTCAAGATGCGAATCCTGTTCCCGGCCACCGTGCCGGCGCGCGGCACGGTCCGCTACCGCATCTATTACGGCGACCCGCAGCACGCCCCACCCAGCTATGAGAAAGCCACGGCGCTGAAGGTTTCCGGCGAGACGCGCGTGGGCTGGATCGTGGAGAACGGCCATTACGCCGCCGACAGCAGCCGGCGCGTGGTTCGCGACCAGCCGGAGGACAGCGGGCAGTTGC
>JBKKAI010000140.1:0-3688 GCA_046714815.1 Terriglobia bacterium
CAACCGTTTCGACGGGCGGCCGCCGGGCGTGAGCCGCCGCGCCGACTTTTTCGACTACCATCCGGCGCGCCTCGGAAAAGCGCAGAGTCATTTTTTTTCGAGTCCGCGCGGGCAGGAAGGCCCGTGCCACAGCCAGGGCCCGTGCTACATCGCCCACTCATCGGCGAAACTTGCGCCGGGCACCCACATGGTCTGATCGCGTTCCGGCCCGGTGGAAACAATGGCCACCTCGACGCCGGTGATTTCTTCGAGGAAGCGCAGGTAATCGCGCGCGCGCTGCGGCAACTCTTCGTAGCGGGTCAGGCCGAAGGTGGGTGAACACCATCCGGGCAGAGTGCGATAGGCCGGCTCCACCTGATCGAGCTCGCCTGAGATCGCCGGCATTTCCTTCAGATCGCTGCCGCGCAGGCGGTAGCCGACGCAGACGGGAATCTCATTCAGGTGGTCGAGCACGTCGAGCTTGGTGATCACCAGCGAATCCAGGCCGTTGATCATGCGGCTGTAACGCAGGACCGCGGCATCGAACCAGCCGCAGCGGCGGGGCCGCCCGGTGACGGCGCCGAACTCACTGCCGCGCTCGCGGATTTTGTCGCCCTCGGGGCCGAGCGCCTCGGTGGGAAACGGCCCGCCGCCCACGCGCGTGGTGTACGCCTTCGAGACGCCTACGACGCGGCCGATGCGCGTGGGCCCCACGCCCAGCCCGATGCACGCGCCGCCGGCGGTGGCGCTCGACGAGGTCACGAACGGGTAGGTGCCGTGGTCAATGTCCAGCATCGTGCCCTGTGCGCCTTCGAACAGCACCGAGCGGCCGCGGTCCATCTCGCGCTCGAGCAGGGCCGCGGTGTCGGCGGCCAGCGGCCGCAACCGCTCGGCGTAGCCGCTGTAGAGCCGCACAACCTCAGCGGCGTCCACCGAGTCCGGCGAATCGAGCGCCCGCGCCAACAGGTTCTTCTCCGCCACGCACAACTCCACCAGGGCGGGGAACGTGGCGGAGTCGAGCAGCTCGGCGATGCGGATGCCACGCCGCCCCATCTTGTCTTCGTAGGTGGGGCCGATTCCGCGCGACGTAGTGCCGATGCGCACCTTGCCCGGCGCGCATTCGGCCGCTTTTTCCATCATGCGGTGATACGGGAAAATCACCTGCGCGCGGTTGCTGACGTGCAGCCGGCCGTTCACCGCCACGCCGGCCTTCTCGAGGGTTTCGATCTCCTGGATCAGCGCGGCCGGATCGAGCACCACGCCGTTGCCGATCACCGCCTGCTTGCCCGGCCGCAGGATGCCGGAAGGGATCAACTGCAGGACGTACTTGCGCTCCCCAAGGCGCACCGTGTGGCCGGCATTGTGCCCGCCCTGGTAGCGGGCGATGATGTCGAATTTTTCCGCGAGCAGGTCAACGATCTTGCCTTTGCCCTCGTCGCCCCACTGCGTCCCCACCACCACCACGTTTTTCATTGGCAATCGGCAATGTAGCACAGGCATTCCGGCCTGTGCGCGAAAAACCCGGCACAGGCCGGAATGCCTGTGCTACATGGGCTTGTTCAGCTTTGGGCGGGAGTCCTGCTGCGCCAGGTTCCAGCTCATCTGGTGGACCAGGCGCACGATTTTTTCCAACTTCGGATAATTGATTTTTTCCGGGCGGTCGCTCGGCGTGTGGTAGTCCGGGTGCAGGCCGGTGTGAAAAAACAGCGCCGGTACGCCGCGCTGCAGGAACGGCCAGTGGTCGCTGCGCGCCAGCAGGTTCGACACGTGGTTGTCCAGACGCATCTTCAGTTCCAGTCCGAAGCCCTGGTTGGCTTTCTCGACCTCGGCCTTCATGTCGGCGCTGCGGCTGAAACCCAGGATGTTGAGCGTGTTGCGGTTGGAGTCGGCGGACTGAACCTCAATGCCGAGAAAGCGCGAGCCGCCGCCCTCGGGCACCTCTTCGTTGCGGCCGATCATGTCCATGTTGAGCACCGCGAC
This sequence comes from Terriglobia bacterium, assembly GCA_046714815.1. Classification (GTDB taxonomy): domain Bacteria; phylum Acidobacteriota; class Terriglobia; order JAJPHL01; family JAPKYU01; genus JBKKAI01. Next base: position 1,960 of record JBKKAI010000140.1, read on the forward strand.
GGTGTTCTCGAGCGGCCGCAGGGGCTTTTCCGTGTAGGCCCAGGCGCCGAGCAGGCCGCGCTCCTCCGAGTTCCAGGCGGCAAACAGCAGCGAGCGTCGCGGGCGCTGCCCGGCGCGCGCGGCGATGCTGAAGGCCTCGGCGATTTCGATGAGGCCCACGGTGCCGGAGCCGTCGTCGTCGGCGCCGGCCCACACCTGGCTGCCGTCGGCGCCTTCATGGTCGAAGTGGGCGCAGACGATAACCACCTCATCTTTTAACCGGGCATCGGCGCCGTCCAGCATTCCGACCACGTTGCGCTCGGCGGAGACATGCCGGTTCACCGTGGCCGTCAGCGCCACCTCGGGGCCGGGAAGCGGAATCGGCGTAGCGCCTGTTGCGCTTTCCGCCGCCTTCGACAGGTCTTCGAGCGTCCGGTTCGAGCCGCGGATAAGGATGGCGGCCAGCGCCGGCGAAATCTGTGCCGCGGGGATGCGAACTTTTTCGGCCCATGATGCCAGCGTGAAACTGGGAACGCGGCGCGGTTTTTCCGGCCAGTAGGCCAGCGCCGCCGCCTCGAAATTCGACGCTTCCGGATGGTTGTGAACGTCCTGGACGAACAGAATAGCGGCGGCGCCGCGCTCCTGCGCCGCCAGCGCCTTGCGCAGGCTGGTGGCGCTTTCCGAAGGCACCAGCCCGTCGAACGGGCTGGCGGCGTCGCGCTCACCGGGCTCGTGATCGAGCGCCAGTACGATCTTGCCGCGCACCCGGTCGCCGCGATAGTCGTCGTAAGAATGCTCCGGCGCGGCGATGCCGAAACCGGCCCAGACCAGCGAGCCGCGGACCACGCCGCTCGCGCTGAATGAGAGCGGATAGTAATCCTGGCCGGGCTTCTTGCGGAGGCGGGCGTTGTCGCTCTCGATCACCTCCAGCAGGTTCTCGTCGCCCAACGTGGCGCTCATGAGGTGATAGCGCTGGTAGAAGGTGCCGTTGGCCGGCTTCAGCCCCATCCGCTCGAAGCGCGACTTGATGAACTCCGCCGCCAGGTTGTTGGTGTGTGTGCCGCTCAGGCGGCCCTGCATGGCGCCCGACGCCAGGTAAAACAGGTCGGCCCGCAGGTCCTGCTGGCGAATGGAATCGCCGGCGGGCGCGGTTTCGCCGGGCTGCAGGGCTGCGGCGCCCAGCGACAACAGAAGAATGATAGCGATGAGTGTTCTCAATCCAGCCTCACGCCGCACAGGCATTCCCGCCGCGCCACAGCGTTCCGCTCCAGGTCCGCCGCCTGCGCTCCGGTGGGTTCCGGCATCCCAGCTACCGGATCACCAGCACCTCACGCAGGTTGTCGCGCGCCAGAAAAAATTTCAGGGAGTGAAACGCCTTGAACACGTTCTCGATGTTGCGATTGTTGAGCGGGCGGCGTAGCGTGCTGTTGCCGCGCGGCAGCAGCTCCAGCGAGTCGAGTCCCTGGATGCGATAGCGGTAAATCGGCACCGTCGCGCCCGGCTCGGCGATGTGGAAAAAGCCGAGCAGGACCCCGCCCGGCTTCACCACCCAGTGCAGCCGGTCCACCAGCGGCCGTACGGCGCTTTCATCGAGCTGGTCCAACAGGTCCCAGCAGAGGACGGCGTCGAACAACAGCATCTGGTAGTTGAGGTTCTCGGCGAGGAAAGCCCCCGCATCGAACTGCCACTGCTTGTTCTCACCGCGGACCCGGTAGGTGGAGCCGACCACCGCCTGGTGCAGGTCTTCGGT
>JBKKAI010000141.1:0-5197 GCA_046714815.1 Terriglobia bacterium
CCCGTGTATCGCCTGCCACCGATGATCAACGCGCTGGCCTGGTCGCCGGACGGCGCCATGCTGGCCGTGTCCGGCTATCGCGAAGTGCTGCTGCACAACGCGGACGGCTCCGGGATCGCCGCGCGACTGCCGGGTGTTTCCGACCGCATCCAGTCGCTGATCTTCTCGCCCGACGGCAAGCTGCTGGTGGCCGCGGGAGGCACGCCGGCGCGCTTCGGGGAAGTGCAATTCTGGGACGTGGCCGGCCGCCAGCTTACCCGCTCGGTGACGCTGACCAGCGACACGTTGTTTGGCGCGGCGCTGGCGCCCGACGGGTCTCGCGTGGCCGTCGGCGCGGCCGACAACACGGTGCGCGTGGTCGAGACCGCCAGCGGCAAAGAGCTGCTCAAGATGGGGCATCATGAGAACTGGGTGCTGGGCACGGTGTTCGCCATGGACGGCGCACGCCTGGTTTCGGTGGGGCGCGACCGCGCCGCCAAGCTCATTGACGCGCGCAGCGGCGCGTTCGTCGAGAACGTGAATCTGCTGCGCGAGCCGCTGTTCGCGATCGCGCGCCACCCGCGCCGCGATTACGTGCTGATCGGCGGTGAAGACCGCGTTCCTTATCTGTACACCATGGACCGCCCGCGGGCCATGAAGATCGCCGACGACACCACGCTGGTGCGCAAGTTCGAGCCGCAGCAGGGCGCCATCTTCGCCGTGGCCTTCAACCCCGACGGCAGCCGCATCGCCGTGGGCGGCGCCGGCGGCGAGGTTTCGGTTTACAATGCGGAGAATGGCGAGCGTGTCGCCACCTGCACCGGCCACCAGGCCGGTGTTTACGCCCTGGCTTTCCGTCCCGGCGGCGAACAGTTGGCCGCGGCCGGTTTCGACGGCCATGTGCGGGTTTACGAAGTGAAGTCCGGCAAGATGCTGCGGGACTTTGTGCCGGTGCCGATCGAGAGCGCCCGGCTGGAAGGCGAACGGCAGCAGAAATGAAAGCACACCGGCACAACCTGGCAAAGCTGGCCGCCGCCGTCCTTGGCGCGGCCGGCGCGCTGTTCGGCGCCGCGCCGGCTCTCACCGAACTCTCCCCGCGGGGAGCGCAGCGCGGCACGGCCATCACGCTCACACTCACCGGCAGCGGGCTCGAAGGCGCGCAGGTGCTCTCCACGCTTCCGGCGGCGTTCGCGACGCTTACCCCACGCGAGCCGCGCCTCGCCGACACCGAACTGACGTTCCTGGTGGAGCTGAAAAAAGACGCCGCCATCGCCGTTTATCCCATCCGCGTGCGCACCGCCGAAGGACTTTCGAACATCCTGCTGTTCAGCGTCGGCAGCTTCCCCGAGACCGCCGAGGAAGAATCCGAGGCGATGGCCCCCGATTACTCCAATGACTCGGCCGGAAAGGCGCAGCCGCTGCGCCCGCCGGTAACCATCAGCGGCAGGTTGCGCGGCTACGACCAGGATTATTACCGGCTCCAGGCGAAAAAGGGCGAGCGGCTGGTGATCGAGGTGGAGGCGCGGCGCGCCGGATCGGCGGTGGACCCGTTGCTGCGCGTGTCCGACGCGGCGGGCAAGGAAATCGCCCGCAACGACGATGCCCCTGGGCTCGGCGTGGACGCCCGCCTCGATATCGAGTTTCCCGCCGACGGCGAATACTTTATCGCCGTGCACGACAGCAAATTCAGTATTCAGGCCCAGAATTTTTACCGGCTGAAGGTGGGGAATTTCATTTACGCCGGCGGAATCTTTCCGCTCGGCTGGCGGCACGGCGACCAGGTGGAGGTGGAGCTTTTCGGCGGCAACCTGCCGGCGCCGATCAAAGTGCGCCCCGACCTCTCCGGCCCCGCCATCAACGGCTTCGCAATGGTTTCGGTCCCCGGTTCGGACGCCAGTTTGCCGTTTCCCTTCGCCGTCAGCGATCGGCGGGAAATCCTCGAGCCGCCGGCAACCCCGGCGGGCAGCACGCCGGCCGCGCTCGAAGCCGAGACGGTAGTCAACGGCCGCATTTCACGCCCGCGTGAAGTTGACCGTTACAAGCTGGCGGTCACGCCGGGCGACCATTGGCTGGTGGAATTGCAGAACGCGTCGCTCGGAACGTCGCGGCTCTACGGCGTGCTCACCATCTATGACGCCGCCGGAAAGAAGCTCGCCTCGGCGGGGGATACCGGCCAGGAGCCGCCGCTGTCGTTCCTGGTGTCGGCGGGCGATACGGCGGCCGACCCGCACCTGGCGTTCAAGGCGCCGGCGGGCATGCGCGAGATTGTTGTGACGGTGGAGGACCTGCTCGATCGGGGCGGGCCGGATTTCGGTTACCGCCTGGTCGCCGAGAAACAGCCGCCGGATTTTCGCCTGACCCTGTCGTCGCCGTTCGTCAACATTCCGCTGCAGGGCAGCGTGCCGGTGGTGGCCGTCGCCGAGCGTCGCGGCTACATGGGGCCGATCAAGCTGCGGGTGGCCGGCGCGCCCGATGACCTGCTGATCGAAGGCGGGCACATCCCCGGCGAGGAAGGCGGCCAAACGCTGCAGCGCATCTCGCGCCAGGGCATCCTGACGATCACCCCCCAGCCCGGCTCAAAAACCCGCACGCTCGATCTGAAGGTGTGGGGCGAAGGCGCGCTCGAAGACGGCCGCACGATCAGCCGCCGAGCCATCGGGCCGGGGCTGGTCACCGGCGTCCGCGGCATGAAGCAGAAATCGTTCGTCGCGCCGTGGCTGAACATCGAGTTGCCGGCCATGGTTGTGAATGAGCGCCCGGCCGCGCTCGAAGTGGTGACGCCGCGCTACGTGCGGCTGATCCAGGGCATGGAGCACGACGTGGAATGGAAATTCGTGCGGCGCGCACCCGGCATCCGGCCGCCGATGCGAGTGAACGAGGTGAATATCCCCGGCGTCGGCAACCTACGCGTGCTGCGCGGAAAGAGCAAGGACGGCGGCGACACCGGCGTGCTCACCATGGTCACCACCGTCGGCACTCCGCCGATGAAGTTCGACATGCTGCTCGACGCCACCGTCAGCATTGACGGCCGCGACGAGCGGATCACCGCGCCTGCCGTCACCTTCGACGTCGTGCAGGGCTACACGATTGAGCCGCCGGCCAAGGCCGCCGTTCTCGCGCCCGGCAGCAAGGCCGAGTTGGCGGGCCGCTTCACGCGGGAGCCGGCGTTTTCCGCGCCCGTCACGGTAAAGGCCGAAAACCTGCCGCTGCAGGTAAGCTGCCGACCCGCCGAAGTTGCGGGTGCGGCCGCTCAGTTCAGCCTGGCGTGCGAGGCGGGTCCGGGCGCCTTACCCGGCGAATACGAGATCGAGATCACCTCCTCCTCGATGCTCGCCGGCCGGGACAAGGAAAATGTGCCGTACACCATCCCGGCGGTCAAGGCGCGCCTGGTGGTCCAGTCCTCAAGCCCAACAGCGGCCCGGGCCGAAACGAGCCAGAAATGACGCCATACCTGGGAGCGCGGGCGTCCCCCCCCCCCGGGCTTCTCCACTACCACAGGGCATTACTGCGTTTTGTTGCCGCCGCGCTGATGCTGGGAGCGGCCACCGCGCCTGCCTCCGCGGCCAATCCGCAACTCCCGCGCGTCGTGAAGCTCACGGTCGAACCCACATCGCCGGCGCTGACGGCTCCCGGCGAGGGCCTGCGCGTGCTCGTGACCGGCGTCGCCGCCGATGGCGAGAAGATTGATCTGACCGCGGGCGCGCGGCTGCGTCCTGCCGGCCCGGGCGTGAAAGTGGACAAAGACGGCTTTCTCTACGGCGTATCCGGCGGGGTTACAAAGGTTCTGATCACCGCCGGCGGGCAGAAGGCCGAGTTGGCGGTCACCGTGCGCACGATCGAGAATCCGCCGCCGCCGAGTTTTGTCCGCGACGTGATGCCAGTGCTCAACAAGGTCGGCTGCACCAACGGCACCTGCCACGGCGCGGCCAAGGGGAGGAACGGCTTCAAGCTCTCCCTGCGCGGCTACGACCCAGAGTTTGATTACCGCGCACTGGTCCACGAGATGGCCGGCCGCCGCTTCAACCGCTCCGATCCCGCGCGCAGCCTTATGCTGGCCAAGCCGACGCAGCAGGTTCCCCACGGCGGCGGCCAGCGCATCGAGCTCGGCTCGCGCTACTACCGCACGGTGTTGGATTGGATTTCCGCCGGCGGGCCCTATGGCGACGAAACAAAGGATAAGCCTACCCGCCTCGAAGTGCTGCCGGCGGAGATTCTGACTTCGCGCGCCGGCGCGAAACAGCAGATGCTGGCGCTGGCCTACTACCCGGACGGAACAGTCCGCGACGTGACCCGCGAAGCCGTCTTCGGCAGCAATATCCCATCGGTGGCCGAGGTTGATCCCGGCGCCCTCGGCGGAACGGCCGGCGGAACTGTCACCACCCTGCGCAAGGGCGAAGCGGCGGTGATGGTCCGCTACGAGGGCAAGTTCGTGACTGTGCCGGTGACGCTGGTGGATTCGCGGCCGGGCTTTCCCGCCGCGGCGGCGTCCGCGATGCCGCAGCACAATTACGTGGACCGCCTGATTGACGAAAAGCTGCGCCGGCTGAAGATCCTGGCGTCGCCGCCGGCAGACGACGCCGAGTTTTTGCGGCGGGTGGCGCTGGACCTGATCGGCATGCCGCCGAAGCCGGAGGAGGTCCGCGCCTTCCTGGCCGATCCCGCCGAAACGCGCCTGAAACGCAGCCGGGTGATTGACCGCCTGATGGCGCGCCCGGAATTTGTGGACCACTGGTCGCTGAAGTGGGCCGACCTGCTGCAGAGCAACCGCAAGTTTTTAGGCGACAAGGGCATGTGGGCATTCCGCGAGTGGATCCGCGGCTCGGTGGCCGCCAACAAGCCTTACGACCGGATGGTGCGCGAGCTGCTCACCTCCACGGGCAGCACCTACGAGAATCCGGCGGCGAACTATTTTCGCGTGGCCCCCGACCCCAAGCAGGCCATGGAGAAGACCTCGCAGTTGTTCCTCGGTGTGCGCATGGTCTGCGCGCAGTGCCACGACCATCCCTTCGAGCAGTGGACGCAAAACAGCTATTTCGAGCTGGCTGCGTTCTTTTCCGCCGTCGGCGTCAAGTCGGGCTTCGACAGCGACGAGGAAATCATCTACGAGAAACGCGACGGGTACGACGTCAAGCACCCCAAAGACGGCCGAGTCGTGGGGGCGCCCGGCCGGGGGGGCCGCGCGCCGGTGGCCAGCGCGATCGAATCGAGCAACTGCTCG
>JBKKAI010000142.1:0-3138 GCA_046714815.1 Terriglobia bacterium
GGATGTCGTCAGCCTGCGCCGGATTGGTGGAACTGACCAGGGAGAAGTTGGCGTTCTTCAGCACGGCGCCGCCAGCGGAACTAAAAAAGATTCCCGGTGCGGCCGCGGCCGTCGTCAAATTCGCTGCGGCGCTGGTCGAGCTCCCATTATTGACGGTCACGGAAACCGTTCCGAGGGGCACGGTGGCCGGAACCTGCGCGTTGATCTGGGTTGGCGAGACGTAGAGCAGCCGCGCTCTTCGCCCTCCGATGTCTACCGTCGCGCCGCCAAGCGTCTCAGGCAGGGTGTTGCCGCCTCCCACGTCGCTGGTTACACGCGCCATGTTGGTGCCGAACAGGCTCACCAGCCCTAGCGGCGCCGAGGTGGTGACGCTGGGGCTCAGAACTGCGCTCTGCGTCGAGGCCACCGTTGGGGCTGCCGTCGAGGCCGTGCCCAGTTGGGCTCGCACTGCTCCTCCCGGAAACACGGTGGTGTGCAGATTAACGTAGTGGTTCTCTGGTGTGTTCACCAGCGAGTTCAGCGTGGCCAGCATGTTGGGCCCGGTTTGCGGCGTAGTGAGGAAGTAGAAGTTCCCAAAGCCGGTAGCGTCGGCAAAACTGCTCAGACCGGTGTTGATTCTGACTGGGCCCGTGGCGGTCGAGAGGCCGTCGTGAATGTGCAGGCCAACGAAGGTGGTGGCATCCGGGAACCTGTAGTTCACGTCGAAGGTGGCGAATCCCGCTGCCACCGAACCGTCATCGGCACGAATCGAGGCGATTCCGACATTGGCTATGGCGGTGGCGGTCAAGCCGGCATTCGGAGGGACCTCGGCAGCCCCCGTCATGGTCACCGGGAAATTGATGAAGTCCGCTTTTCGGAGCTGGGAACGGATGGCTCCGCCTGGAAAATCCGTGGTGTGAAGATTGATGTAATAGTTGCCGGGATTGGTGAACAGGCCCGCCAGCGCCTGCACCGACGCCGCTACGGTTGGGTTCACGTCTACAGTCAGGTTGATCACGCCGCTACCGGAGGCATCGCTGGCTTGCGCCGTTAAGCCGCTGTTGATGGTCACTGGGCCATTGACGCCGAGCACGCCGGTATGGATATGGAAACCTGTGAAGTTAACCTGCGTGGGAAAGCTATAGTTCACGATTTCGGTTACTCGGCCAGCGTTGATGTTTCCGGACGCATCGCGGGTGGCGATAGCGAACACCTGACCCACGCCCGAAGCATTCAGTCCGGCATTCGAGGGCACTTCGTTGCCCGGATTCATGAAAGCCAGCAGGTGGACCACCTCCGCCCGTTGCAATTGTCCGCGGATGACCCCGCCCGGGTTCACGGTGGTGTGTAGATTGACGTAGAACTGGCTGGGATCCTGCAACATGCCGTTGAGGGTGTCAAGAGCCGCCTGGTTGTCGGTACGCGCCTGTCCCTGGCGCACGATGCTCCCGGCGCCGGCCGCAGCCGCCACGTTGCTGGTGCCGCTGTCAATGGTGACCGGACCGTTCCCGCCTGCCGCGCCCCGGTGAATGTGCATACCGGTCAAAGTGACGGCATCGGGGAAATTAAAGGTTACCGAAAAGTCCACCGAGCCCGAAAGGACCGTTCCAGAACTGGCCCGGACCAGGTGAGCCGCGATGGTGGCGGTGCCCGTGGCGTTCACGCCGGTGACCGGCGGAACTTCGTTGCTCGGCAACAGGGTCGCCCGGAACCAAATCGTCTCGGCGGTCTGCGCGCCGACCGAAGCCACGCATAGCAACATCAAAGCCGCGATTCCCGCAATGGTGTTAGCAGTAAATGCTTTTCGCATATAGCTACCCCTTCTAATGGTTAATTGTTCCAATCGCTGGAACACCACTCTCGCCCAAAAGAGTCGTTGTCCAAAATGTATGCCTCATCCTTCTTGCTGTCAAATGGTTTCTCGATGCCCCCACCCCCTGGGAGCCCGCAGGGGAAGGAAGTATACTCAGGCGGGTTGGGACTTCATGGTTATCGCGATTGACGGCCCGGCCGGATCGGGCAAGAGCACGGTGGCGCGCAAGGTTGCCGCCCGCCTCGGCTTTCAGTACGTGGATACAGGAGCGATGTATCGGGCGGTGGCCCACGCCGCCTTGGAACAAGGCGTTTCTCTCGCTGACGATTCCCGCTTGGAGCAACTAGCGGCTTCACTGAACTTGAGTTTTGTCCCTGGCCCGCAGGGTGACCGTTTGATCGCCGCCGGCAAGGACGTCACCGACGCGATCCGAGCACCCGAGGTGGCCCAAGCCGCCTCAGTCGTGTCCACAGTCCCAGGTGTGCGCCGAGCTTTAGTGGCCTTGCAACAACGCCTAGGCCGCGAGGGTCAGATCGTGATGGAAGGCCGGGACATCGGCACCGTGGTTTTCCCGGACGCGCGTCTCAAAGTCTACCTGGAGGCTTCACCCGAGGCGCGTGGACGGCGGCGCTGGCTGGAGAGTGGCGGCGATCTCGCGCAGGTGATCGAGGATCTCCGCCAACGCGATGCTCGTGACTTTCAGCGTGAACACTCCCCGCTGCGACGGGCTCCGGACGCTTTCTCCGTAGACAGCACCTGCTTGACCGAGGAAGAAGTAGTCGAACGCATCGTGGTTCAGTTCAGTGAATCGCCAACTGACCCTGTTGGGTGATACGATAGTTGTTTCAGGGAATCGTGTCCACTTCCACATGCAAACGCGAGTTAGTGATTGAGGTGCCCGCCGACGAGGTCGCCCGGGCCACTGAGACTGTGGCCAAGGATCTTCAGAAGCTGGCGCGCATCCCCGGCTTCCGGCCAGGGAAGGCTCCTATCAGTCTGATCCGGCAACGTTTTGCCGGTGAGATTCAAGAACAAGTGCTGAAAGACCTGATCCCGGATCATCTCAGGACCAGGGTCGAAGCGGAAAAGTTGGAGATGGTGGACCGTCCCGCAATCGAGGATGTCCACCTTCATGACAACGAGCCACTCCGCTTCAAAGCTGTCTTTGAGGTCTGGCCGGAATTCGAATTGAAGGATTACAACGGCCTGGAGATGGAGCACGAAGAGCCTGAAGTCACCGACAGCGAATTGGACAAGGGTCTGGAGCGTCTGCGGGAGCAACAGGCCACCTTCGTGCCGGTGGAAGGGCGTCCGCTGGCCGATGGCGACTTCGCGGAGATTAGTTT
>JBKKAI010000143.1:0-3873 GCA_046714815.1 Terriglobia bacterium
CTATCTATATTGACGACAGCCCGGGCCTGCGGCTTCAGGAGATGCACGCCAAGGCGCGGCGGTTGAAAAAGGAGCGCGGCCTGGCCCTGATCCTGCTGGACTACATCCAGTTGATGAACCCGCCCAAGGCTGAAAATCGCAACCAGGAGATTTCCGCGCTGTCCCGTGGGCTGAAGGTCATGGCCAAGGAGCTGGACGTGCCGGTGGTGGCGCTCTCCCAACTCTCGCGCGCGCCGGAAACGCGCGACAAGCGGCACATCCCACAGCTCTCAGACCTGCGCGACAGCGGCTCGCTCGAGCAGGACGCCGACCTGGTCGGCTTCCTCTACCGCGAGGAGTACTACATCAAGATGTCCAACCAGGAAGTGCCCGAAGAAAAGCAGGGCCGCGCCGAGCTGATCATCGCCAAGCAGCGCAACGGTCCCACCGGCGTGGTCAGCATGGCCTTCCTCGATCGCTTCGCCCGCTTCGATAACATCGCCGAAGGCGTGGGGCCGAACGATGAAGAATGATCCGTGACTCGCCGTGGTTTTTCATTCATAACTCTTAACTCATAACTCATAATTGCCTTCATGCGTCCCGTCTGGGCTGAAGTCTCCCTCCCCCGGCTGCGCGAAAATTTCCAGGCCATCTGCGAGCTGGTCGGGCCGCAGGTGCGGGTGATGGCAGTGGTGAAGGCCGACGCCTACGGCCACGGGGCGCGGGAAGTGGCGCGGGCGCTGGCGGCCGAAGGCGCGGCCTGGTTTGGAGTAACGGCGGCGGATGAGGCGGCGGCTTTGCGCGACGCCGGCATCGCGCAGCCGATCGCGCTGCTGAGCGGCTTCTGGCCGGGCGAGGAGGAAACGCTCCGCGCCGGACGCCTGACGCCAGTGGTCTTCAGCCGCGAGCAGGTCGAACGGCTGGAGAACTTCGGCCGCGCCCGGAGCGTAAAGATGCCGTTCCACCTTAAAGTGGACACCGGGATGCGCCGCCTGGGTATCGGCGCCGACGAGGTTGCGCCGTTCGCGGCCGCGTTGCGCGGCTGCCGGCACGCTGAGATCGAAGGCCTGTGCACGCATCTGGCTTCCGCCGACGACTCCCTGGAACAGACGCGCTGGCAACTGGAGATTTTCGCCGGCGCCCTGCGCTGCCTGCGCCAGCAGGGGTTTCACCCGCCGCTCGTGCACCTTGCCAACAGCGCGGCGATGGCGCGCCTGCCGGAATCGCGTGGCACGCTGGTGCGCCCGGGCCTGGCGCTGTACGGTTATCAACTCTGCGAGACGCCGCTGCGGGTGTCGCCGGCGCTCAGCCTGAAGGCGCGCGTAGTTTCGGTGCGCCAGGCGCCGGCGGGCGCCGCCGTGGGCTACGGCGCCAGCTATGTGACGCCCGCGCCGGCGCGCATCGCCACCGTATGCGCCGGCTATGCCGACGGCGTCAACCGCGCGCTTTCGAACCGCGGACGCGCCATCGTGCGCGGCCGCTTCACGCCCGTGGTCGGGCGCGTGAATATGGACTTCACGCTGCTCGACGTGACCGCTGCGCCCGAGGTGGATACCGGCGACGAAGTGGTCTTGATCGGCCGGCAGGGCGATGCCGAAGTCACCGCCGCCGAACACGCCGGACTGGCCGGCACCATCCCTTACGAAATCCTGTGCAACATCGGCCCGCGCGTCCCGCGCGTGTATGTGGACACGTAGAAGGTTCAGGCCTTCACGGCTGCCGCAAACGGCGCAGCATGGCTCGCGCGTTGCCGGATATCGGGATCTTGCTGTTCGGCAGAACCACCGCGGTGGCGTCGCCGTAATGGTTGGGGCTGGCCTATCCCGGGGGCCAGCGCAGGGCGCGGCCCCCGAGCAGGTGCAGGTGGAGATGGAACACGCTCTGGCCGGCCTGCTCGCCAACATTGAAAACCGTGCGATAGCCGGTCTTGTGGATGTTGCGCTCCACCGCCAGCTGCGCGGCGGCGCGCTGCAGGTGTCCAAGCAGCGCCTCGTCTTCGGCGGCGGCCTCGTCCAGCCCGGCGATGTGCTTGCGCGGGATCAGCAGCAGGTGGGTGGGCGCCTGCGGGCTGATGTCTTCGAAGGCCACCAGCGTGTCGTCTTCAAACACGATACGGGCGGGAACCTCCCGGCGCAGGATCTTGCAGAACAGGCAATCTTTCATCGCTGCGATTCTAGCGCATGCTAAAATACCAGTCATCCCGATTCCTGAAAACAAAGGTTTCCGGCGCCATGCCCAGGTCTGAAAAGAAGCGCGTGCAGGCTCGCCCATTCAGCGGCTTCCAGCCGGACCACTTCGCTTTCTTTCGCGATCTGGACCGGCACAACAACAAAGAATGGTTTGACCGGAACCGCCACCGTTACGACTCCGTTGTCGCCGCTTTTCGCGAGCTCCTGACGCGGCTGGAGGAGCCGGCGCTGGCCCTCAACTCCCACTTCGACACCGAGGGGAAGGTGAACGGCAACTTCTCGCGCATCAACCGCGATATCCGCTTCCAGCCGGGCCGCGCGCCCTACAACACCAACTACTATCTTTATCTCTATGACCGGCGGCGGGGCCGGAAAGCGGACGGGCGTTTCTACGTGGGCTTGAGCGACCAGGGCTTCAGCACCGGTTTTTCGATCTACAACCAGGTGAAGACCGGCGCGCTGCGGAACATACTGCGGCCGCGGCTGGAAAGGGATTTCGAGCGGCTGCATCATTGGCTGGAGCGCTACATTGTTCCGCGGCGCTACAACTGCTACTGGTATCGAAGCGAGAAGAAACAGTGGATCAAGACCGACGGCCTGCCTGAATCCGCCGCCGACTGGAAGCGGGCCGATGGCCTGGTGGTGCGCAAGTTCATCCGCGCCGCCCATCCGGGCCTGCCCACCGCCGCGCTGGCCCACGAAATTGAGCTGACCTTCGAGCGCCTCTACCCGCTCTACGCCTTCACCTCCATTGAGGGGCCTTCCTGGAAAAAGCACTTCCCGCAGGCCAGCCGCACGATCAGCCGCGTCAGCCGCGGAGCGTCAGCGTAGCCGCGGGCCGGTCGTGTATAATGGCTGTTTTCCTGGCGGTTCAATTCTAACGAGTGGAAGGAGCCTTCATGGCCGGAACGGAAAGACCGGGTGCGGTGACGCTACACAATAATCCCTTTACGCTGGTAGGGCCGGAGATCAAGTCGGGCGACAAGGCGCCGGACTTCACGCTGGTCGGCAACGATATGAAGCCGTTCGGCCTGAAGGACACCGCCGGCAAGGTCCGCATCCTGAGCGTGGTGCCGTCGTTGGACACGCCGGTGTGCGACCAGCAGACGCGCCGGTTCAATGAAGAAGCGGGCAAGATGCCTAACGTCGAGGTGCTTACCATCAGCATGGACCTGCCGATGGCGCAGAAGCGGTGGTGCGGCGCGGCCGGCGCCACGCACGTGCGCACCCTGTCCGACCATCGCGACGCGTCATTCGGACAGGCCTATGGCACGCTGATCAAGGAGCTGCGGCTGGAAGCGCGCTCGGTGTTCGTGCTCGACAAGGACGGAACGGTTCGCCACGCCGAGTACGTCAAAGAGGTAAGCAACCATCCTGATTACGACAAGGCACTCAAAGCGGCCAAAGACCTGGCCGGCTGATAAGGGTGAGTATCGAGGAGACGATCATGGACAAGCGAACACTGAAGATTGCGGCGCTGTCGCTGGCGCTGGCCGCGATGGGCGGCACGCCCAACATGCAGGGCGACGACGCTGCCAAGGGCAAGAGCAAGGCGGCGGCCGGCGGCGCCATTTCCGGCGTGCTGATGGACAAGGCATGCTCGGAGGAGAACAAGACCACCGCCAAGGCGCTCAAGCACGGCAAAGACTGCGCCGAGATGGAAGACTGCGCCAAGAGCGGTTACGGCGTGGTGACGGCTGCCGGC
>JBKKAI010000144.1:0-5140 GCA_046714815.1 Terriglobia bacterium
ATTGCCCCCCTGTCGGGCGCGTTCATGGCCGCCGCGCCGGGGCTCCTCTCCCGGCCGGATCACCGCCGGCCGGCCGGCGCCGCCGCTGCGCGGCACCCGCACGATGCTCTCGGCCCTGGTGTCGTAACCGGACGCCAGGTCATCCACCGTGTACTCGGTGTTGGCCTGGAATCCGTTCTCCCAGTTCATGATCTGGCGCGTCCGGCCGAAGAAGCCGGCCTGACGGAAGAATTCCTCGCGCGTCTTGCCGGCCAGGAAGACGTTGACCTTCTCCAAATGGTTCCTGCCGTCGTGACAGGAGATACAGGCCACGTTCAGTCCGAGGAAGACCTTCGAGTAGGTGACGGTGAACTCGTCCACCGTGTCCGGGATGTTCACCAGGTCCATCGCGTCCGGGGCTTCGGGATCGTCCTTGGCCTTCACGAAATCACGCGCGAAGTACAAGGCGCCGGGAACGGAGAAGCTGGTTTTGCCGGCGCCGCTGAGCAACTCGCTCACCACCTCGTCATAGGGACGGTCGAGCCGCAGCCACTCCCGCAGCCAGTAGTGGAACAGGTTCAGTCCGGGACCCATGCGGCTGCCGGCACGGAACAGGTCCTCGAAATAATAGGTCCACTTGTCTACGAATCCGGGACCGGCAAGGAGCTTGTCCACGAGCTTCTCGCGCTTCTGCGCGTTCTTGTCATCGAGGAACGCGACCAGCTCGTCGTAGGGCGGAATCCGGCCGGTCGCGTCGAGCCATACGCGCCGCGCGAACTCTTCGTCCGAGGCCAGGGGCGCATGCGGAATGCCGTCGCGATCCATGCGGGCGAAAATCTGCTTGTCAATGAAGTTCCTGTGGGGGACGGGATTGACGACACGGGCCGTCCGGCTCGCGCGCGCCGGGCGGGCGGGGCGTACCGCCGCTGCCTGCGCGGTCACCGAAGCCGCAGTCTTCTTCTTGTCCTCTTTGGGTTGGAAGAGGGCGCGGTGCGCCGCATCCACGACATCCTGCCTGTGGTCGCTCTGCTGCGCCGGGGCCAGAAGCGGCAGGGCCAGCAGCATGAAAACAGTTCTCATGATCCACATCTATTCTACCTCCTCCGGAACTTCTGTACACGCCGCCCGTTGACCTCGGCGATGTACAGCGTGCCGGTGGAATCCAAACCCATCAGGTGAGGCAGCTTCAGGGTTTCGGCGTCTCCCCACTGCGCGACCAGCCGGCCGTCTTCGAGGGAAAGGTGCGAGATCCGGTGGGCGTCGCCGTCGGAAACCAGGAGCACGGCGCCGGCCCCGGCGCCGGTAACGATCAGCCCGAACGGGTTGCCAAATCCGGTCCAAACACCGAGCTGTTCTCCGCCGAGCGAAAAAACCTGCACGCGGTTGTTGCCCCGATCCGCGACATAAATGCGGTCGCGCGCGTCAATCGCCAGTCCGTGCGCCGCGGAAAACTCCCCCGCCGCCTTTCCCTTCCGGCCCCAGGCCGCCACGAACTCGCCTTCGGGCGACAGCTTCACCAGGCGCCCGTTGCCCGCGTCGGCGACAACGATCTCCCCGGTGGAAGCGAAAACGAGATCGTCCGGCGCCTTGAAACCGGCGTCAATGGTGCGCAACAGCTTCCCTTCCGGCGAAAAACGGCGGACCAGGTTGTTCTTGTTGTCGGTGGTCCAGACGGCGCCGTCCGGCGCGACGCGCAGTCCGTGCGGCACTTCGAACAGGCCTTCGCCGAAACTGCGGAGAAACCTGCCCCTCCGGTCGAAGACCATCAACGGCTTCGGGCCGCGATGCAAAACGTAGATCTCGTCCCCTTTGCCGACGGCAACGGCGGACATCGCCCCGATCTCCTCTCCCGGTGGAAAAGCGAGGAAACCGAGGCTGACGTATAGAACTGCGGTTGCCAGCGGCATGAGTTTTAGAAAATCAGCTTGAGGCCGAGCTGCAGGATGCGGGCGTCACGTGCCGAAGTGATCGTGCCGAACTGCGCGCGAGAGTTCTTTCCGTCCGGACCCGCGCCGAAAGTGTCGTCCACCAGGCCGAGATTCACGTGGTTCGGCAGGTTGAACGCCTCCGCGCGGAACTGCACGTGGAAACGTTCGGTGATCAGCGTATCCTTGATGACCGAGAAGTCGAAGTTGATCGCGCCAGGATGGCGCACATCGGGAATCGTGCGGCCGACGTTGCCGAAGGTGAAGTCCGGCGGGTTGACGAACTGGGCCGTATCGAACCAGCGCTGCGCCGTGCGCTGGTCCCGCGGCAGCCCGGCGCTCTTGCCGGTGGAATTCGGGCGGTCCGCCTGGAAGTTGCTTGCCCCGCGGACGGTGAGCGGGATGCCCGACTGCATCACACCGATCAGGTTCACCTGCCAGCCGCCGGCCAGCTTCCTCAGCGCGGCGCCGGACGGGTTCCATGCCTTGCCGGGTCCGAACGGCAGCTCGTACAGCGCGCTCACCACGAGACGTTGCGCGACATCGGCCGGGTCCACCGCGCGGTTCAGGCGGCGGTTGTACAAGGCATCCTGGAATCCGTTATCGGTCACCTGCTCGATGTGACCGAAGTCCACCGGGATGAGCGCCGAGTCGCTGATCTTCTTGCCGCCAGTGTAGGCGAAATCGAACAGCAGCCCGTTCCGCATGCGCCGGCGGGCGTTCATTTGCAACTGGTGAGAGAGGTAGTTGCCCAAACGGGGATTGCGCACGTTGACGCCGTTGTAGTAGGGGAAGGCCAGCAGCAAGCGCTCGCGCGTGACGGTCGCCGCGCCCAGTCCGCCGGGCACTCGCCCCGCGTACGGGTTCGGCACCGGGGTGAACAGCGCCTGGCCGAGTTGCAGGCGAACGGCCGGATCCACCTGATTCAGGTTGTAGCCGGAAGCGGCGAAGCTGTTGCCCTTGTTCGCCGCATACGTGACATCGAAGAGCCAGCCGCCGAGTTGCTGCTGGATGCTCGCGTTCCACTGTTGGGTCAGCGGCGTCGAGCCGTCGCTTTCCGTCAGCGACACCGCCTGGCCGAGCAGGGCCAGCGGGCCCGCCGACGGACCGGGCGACTCCAGCGGCCGCGTCGGAAAGCCGTCCTGGAAGCGGAACGCGCGCTGTCCCGGACCTTGCGCCACATAGTTCGTGCGCGTGGTGGAGAACAACTGCGTGTCGCCCAGGAAGGTGCGGAAAAAGATTGCCGGGTAGAAGATGCCATAGCCGCCGCGGAAGACCGTGCGGCCGTTGCCGAAGATGTCCAGGGCGAAGCCGAACCGGGGGCCAAAATCGCTGTAGTCCTCATCCAGAAAGGAGCGCGGCTGGCCGCCGACACCCGCATACACGGTGGCGCCGCGGAAGGGCTGCCCGGGGACCTGGCCGCTGGGATCGAAGTTGATGTGGCCGTTGTGGCGCTCATACGGTTTTTGCTGCCAGTCCCAGCGCAGGCCGAGGTTCAGCGTCAGCCGGCGCGTGGCCTTCCAGTCATCCTGGACGAACGCGCTGATGCCCAGCCCGTGCCAGGAGTTGCCGAGGATGCGGTCAATGCCCGCGCTGCCGACCTCGCCCAGCAGGAACTGCGCCAGGTTCGACCCGGTGCCCGCGGCGCTTTGCGGATTGCTGGTGAGGCCGCCGAAGCCATAATCGCCCGACAGCGCCGCGCCCTGGCGGTTGGAACCCTGCAGAATGCGGTGGTTGTAGCCGATTTTCAGCGTGTGCGTGCCGGCGACCTTCGTCACCATGTTCTGGATGTCCCAGTTGAGCGAGCCGCGCGTGCCGAAGGCCTGCCCCCCGATGGTGCCAAAGCCGAAATCAATCTGGGGGAACTGGTCCGGCGGCACGATCTCCGGCAGGCCCAGCTTGCGTGGCCAGTCCTTGCCGGCGTTGATGGCACGGAAGTCGAACGCCTGCCGCATCACGCCGACGCGCAGGTCGTTGATCAGCGTCGGCGAAAAAATATGGGTATCCGAGAGCATCACGTTGCGGTTGATCTGGTCGTCTTCGCGGTTCTGGCCCACCGTTGGATCGGTGAAAATGCTGCAGCCCGCCGTTTGGTGCCGCGCGTGCGTGTATCGGAAGAACATCGAGTTCGACTGGTTGAAGCGATGGTCGGCGCGCACGTTGATCTGCGACCAGTCGGTGATGGTCAGCGACCGGTCTTCATAGTTCTGGCTGAAAGTGAAGGGATTGGAAGGCGCTCGGTTGGGAGCCGGCCAGAACGCGATGATCTTGCGGGTGATCGGGTCGAAGCGGCCCGATGGAATCACGTTGTTGGGAAACAGGTCGCGCACCAGGCCCTGCCCGCCCGGGTTGGCGCGCGTCGTGGCGGGATCGTAGATCGGAATCCTGACGCCGGCCGCGGTGGCCAGCCGGCTGAAATCACCTTCCTTCCATTCCGGGAGCGGCACGCTGGCAATGCGCGGGGAGTTGCTTCGCAACCGGTACTCTTCCATGTTGAAGAAGCCGAACGTGCGGTTCTTGATGATCGGAGCGCCGATCGAGCCGCCGAACTGGTTGTAGCGCAGCGGCAGGCGGCGCGCCGCGAACGTGTTGCGCGCGTCGAATTTGTCGTTGCGCAGGAACTCGTACAACGTGCCGTGAAACTGGTTCGTGCCCGACTTCGTCACCAGGTTGATCGCCCCGCCCGCGGTAAAGCCGAACTCCGACGACATCGTGCCGCTCTGCACCTTGAACTCTTCCACCGCATCCACCGCCGGCGGCACTCCGACCTCGCCGACATAACTCAACGTATTATTATTGCCGTCCAGCATCTGCGCGTTCATGGAATTGGGACTGCCGTTGATGCTCAGCGACGAGATCTGCACGCCGCGGTCGCCGAAGCCGGAGTTCGTCGGTCCGGCATTGGAGATGACTCCGGCGGTCAGCAGCGTCAGCGACAAGGCATTGCGGCCGTTCAGCGGCAGGTCCCGCACGCGGCGGTTTTCGATCACCGCGCCCAGCGTCGCGCTGCCGGTGTCCACGAGCGGCGCTTCGCCGACGACTTCGATGGTTTCGGCGACCTGGCCGATATCCAGGCGAAAGTCCACCTGCGCATTCTGGTTCACCTGCAAAGTGAAGCCGCTGCGCACGCTGCGCTTGAAACCCTGCCGTTGGGCAACCACCTCGTATTCGCCGACCGGAAGGCCCGGCGCCGCATAGAAGCCGCGGTCATTGCTTTGGGTGCGGAAAACGGCGTT
>JBKKAI010000145.1:0-3677 GCA_046714815.1 Terriglobia bacterium
GAATATGGAGACCGCGCGCCGGTGGTGGAGTTTCGCGGCGTCGCAGAACGATCCCGGCGCGCAATACAACCTCGGCGTGATCTACTCCAAGGGCGAGGGCGTCGCCCAGGATCCCGTGCAGGCGGCCCAATGGCTCAATCGGGCGGCGCAACGCGGCCACGTCCAGGCGCAGCACAACCTGGGCCTGCTGTACTTCGAGGGCAAGGGCGTCGAGCGCGACCCGGTGCGCGGCTATTTCTGGCTCAAGGTCGCCGCGCTGCAGGGCGAGGACATGGCGCAGGAAGCCTTGAAGTCGATAGCCAATGACATGAGCGCCAACCAGGTCAGGCAGGCCGAATCCCAGGCCGACGCGTGGATGAAGAAGTACAAGAAGGTCGTGGGCAAATGAGAGTCCGCGCCCCGACACCGCCGGCCAGGCGATGCCCGGCAGGGCCGGCTGAACGGGGCTGGTGGGATCTGTCACGGCGTGTGGTCGCCTCTATGGATTCATTCTTCGGTCCCGTGCAAATAAAAAGGCGGGCCGAGGCCCGCCTTTTCCCCTGAGCGAACTACCTTTAAATAACTCGAACCTCGGGCAGCGGGAAGCCGTTGAAGTTGCTGGCATACGCCGTCGTATAGGCGCCCGCGTTGGCAATGTAGATGAAGTCCCCCTCCTGCACGTCCTGGGGCAGCATCTCGTCGCGCATGCATACGTCCACCGAGTCGCAGGTGGGGCCGGCGATGTTCCAGGCGATGAACTTGCCCGAACGGTCGGTCTGCACGTCGTAGCGCAGGCCCTCGGTGGTCTCGATGACGCCGCCGAACACCCCGGCGTCCCAGTACATCCAGCGCTTTCCGGCGCGGGTGGCGGTGCCGACCACGCGGCACACGAAATAGCCGGCGTCGGAGACGAGGTAGCGGCCGGGCTCGGCCATTACCCGCACGCCCTGGGGCACGTCGCGCAGGGCGTGGTTGACCACCTCGGCGATCTTCTCGATCGAGGGAATGGGCTTCACGTGGCGCACCGGGTAGCCGCCGCCGATGTTGAGCAGGCGCGGCTCCAGGCCGGCCAGGCGCATCTTCTTGAACAGCCGCTTGGCGCTCTGGATGCCGACCCGCCAGTTCTCCGGGTTGCGGCACTGGGAGCCGACGTGGAAGGTCACCCCGGCCAGGTCGGCCTTGAGCGCCGCCGCCTCGGCGACGATGGCATCCACCTCGCCCGGCTTCATCCCGAACTTGCCCGCGAGCGGCCAGTCGCTGCCCACGTTCGGGGCCTCGATGCGCACGTAGAGCTTGGCGTCAGGCTTGATGCTGTGGATCTTCCGCAGCTCCTCGAGGCTGTCCAGCACGAACCATTCGACGCCCTTGGCCGCGGCGTACTCGATATAGGCTCGGGACTTCATCGGGTTGCTGTAAAAGACTTCCGCGGCCGGCACTCCCAGCTCCAGCAGCAGGTCGAGCTCGGCGATCGAGGCGATCTCGAAGCCGGCGCCCTCCTCGATCAGGACTTTGAGCACACGGGGATCGGGGTTCGCCTTGACCGCGTAGTGCGGGTTGACCCGCGGCATGGCGGCCTTGAAGCGGCGGACCTTGGTGCGGACGATGCTGGTGTCGACCAGCAGGAAGGGCCGGGTGTAGCCCTGCTTGATCGCTTTACGGACGTGCTTGAAGTCCAGGCGGACTTCGGGATGGGTATCGAAGAGTTGGGATGCTTCGGCTTCGGGGGCGGGGGCGGCGGGGGCAGGCTGCGGGTTCTTGAGGGCGACAGGGCGCTCGGGCATCAACGTCTCCTTGAGACCTAGGATTCCGGTACGTCTTCGATCACGACTTCCGCCGCCAGGCGGCTCTTGCTTGCCGTTGTCATCTTGTCTGTTCTCAATCTCTCGTTCGTCACAAAAATGCAAAACTTCAGCAAATTATAGGATCGCGGTACCAGGAATCAAGAGTTTTTTCAAGTTTTCCGAAAAAAATTCCGGCGCGCGTGTCGTGTACGCAACGGTCGAGAAGCCGTCAGCCGGTGTCGAAGCGACGTCGGAAGCCGGCAGCGGCGGCGCGAGAAAAGAAATGTGACAGCCGAGAAGCGCCGCCAGCACTGCTGCCGGCGCTTCTCAAAATTATCAGTGGCGGCGATCAGGCCGGCGCTAATCGCAGCGTTGACGCCGCCGACAGTCAGGGTCAGGCGTCCCGGACAACCACCGAGAGAAGCGTGACAAAGGACGTGATGGGCGATGGGAGTCCGAACGGCCGCAACCCTGACCTAGGAAGACCGCCATTCCCCGGGCATTGAGCGGCAGCACCTGTCCGCTCGAATGGCCGGAGATAAACCGGCGCTACGCGTCCGGGTTTATCAGACTTTGGGAGGCGTGACGCCCACCTGCCCCTGATACTTCCCGCCGCGGTCCTTATAGGAGGTCTCGCAGACGTCGTCAGGCTGGGCCTCCAGGAAGATCACCTGGGCCACTCCCTCGTTGGCGTAGATCTTGGCCGGGAGGGGGGTAGTGTTGGAGAACTCGAGGGTCACATAGCCCTCCCACTCCGGCTCGAGGGGGGTGACGTTCACGATGATGCCGCAGCGGGCATACGTACTCTTGCCGAGGCAGAGGGTGAGCACGTTGCGCGGCACCCGGAAATACTCGACCGTCCGGGCCAGGGCGAAGGAGTTGGGCGGGATGATGCAATGGTCGCCCTTCACGTCCACGAACGACTTGGCGTCGAAGTTCTTGGGATCGACGATGGTGCTGTTGATGTTGGTGAAGAGCTTGAATTCGTCCGAGCAGCGGATGTCGTAGCCGTAGCTCGAGGTGCCGTAGGACACGATCTTCCGGCCCTGCACCTCCTTCACCTGGTTCGGTTCGAACGGTTCGATCATGCGGTGTTGCTCGGCCATGCGCCGAATCCAGCGGTCGGATTTGATTGACATTCGTAAGCCGTCAGCAGTCAGCCGTCAGTTTGCAGCAATTGTACTGCAACCTCTCCGCGGATTTCCGGCTGGCGGCTGACAACTGGCGGCTGGCGGCTAGGTGTTCTGGATGACGATCTTCGGGAACGCCGCGGAGTGGTCCTGGGCCTTCTCGGCGATCTTGACGGCCACGCGGCGGGCGATCTGCTTGTAGATCTGGGTCGCCCGGCCGTCCGGGTCGGAGACCACGGTCGGCTTGCCGGAATCGGCCTGCTCGCGGATGTGGATATCGAGGGGTAGCGAACCCAGAAGCTCGACGTTGAGATCCTTGCTCATCTTCTCGCCGCCGCCCGCGCCGAAGATGGGCTCCTCGTGGCCGCACTGGGAGCAGACGTGGAGGCTCATGTTCTCGACGATGCCCAGGATGGGGATACCCACCTTCTCGAACATCTTGAGCCCCTTGCGGGCGTCGATCAGGGCGATGTCCTGCGGGGTGGTAACGATGACGGCGCCGGTGACCGGGACGCGCTGGGCGAGAGTCAACTGGATGTCGCCGGTGCCCGGCGGGAGGTCCACCACCAGGTAGTCGATCTCGCGCCACTTGGTCTCGTTCAGGAGCTGCTCCAGGGCCTGGGTGACCATGGGGCCGCCCCACACCATGGGCGTATCGGTATCGATCAGGAAGCCGATCGAGATCGCCTGGATGCCGTGCCCTTCCATGGGCTCTATGCTCTTGCCGTCGCGGGATTCGGGCCGCCCGCGGATGCCGAGCATGATGGGCTGTGACGGACCGTAGATG
>JBKKAI010000146.1:0-2753 GCA_046714815.1 Terriglobia bacterium
CCTGGCATCCCGGCGAAGATAACGCGGCCGGCTGGACCGCCCGACGGCAAGCAGGTGCTGTTCCGCTCGGTGCGCAACAGTTACTCGCGCTTCAGCCGCCTGTTCACCATGCCGTTGGACGGTGGCTTTCCCGCCGAGCTTCCGCTGCCGATGGCTTTCCACGGCGCGTACTCCCCCGACGGCGCGCGGCTGGCCTACATGCCCATCACTCCCGCGTTCCTGATATGGAAGGGCTACCGCGGCGGGCAGACCACGCCCCTCTGGCTGGCGAAGCTCTCCGACTCCAGCATCGAGCGCATCCCGCGCGACAATTCCAACGACTTCAACCCCATGTGGGTGAATAACCGCGTTTACTTCCTCTCCGATCGCAACGGCCCGGTCGGTTTGTTCGCCTACGACACCGGCACGAAAAAAGTCTCGGCCGTCTCCGAGCCCGGCCAGGAGATCAAGTCGGCTTCGGCCGGCCCCGGGGCGATTGTTTACGAACAGTTCGGGTCGCTGCACCTGCTCGACCTGGCCTCCGGCAAGGCGAAGAAGCTCGATATCCGGCTGGCCGGCGATTTTCCCGCGGTGCGGGCGCGCTACGAAAAGGTGAATACGCGCATCCGCGCGGCATCGCTTTCGCCCACCGGGGCGCGCGCGATTTTCGAAGCGCGCGGCGAGGTCCTCACCGTCCCCGCCGAGAAGGGCGACATCCGCAACCTGACGAAAACGCCGGGCGTGGCCGAGCGCGATCCGGCCTGGTCGCCCGATGGCAAATGGGTCGCCTACTTCTCCGATGAGTCGGGTGAATACTCGCTGCACCTGCGCGAACAGCACGGCATGGGCGACGTGCGCAAGATAAACCTGGGCAGCCCGCCGTCCTATTACTACAACCCACGCTGGTCGCCGGATAGCAAGAAGATCACCTACACCGACAAGCGCCTGGCGATCTGGTACGTGGACCTGGCTGCCGGGAAGCCGGTGCGCGTGGACGCCAACACCTACGACACGCCGTTCCGGCTGCACGACGCCGTCTGGGCGCCCGACAGCCGCTGGCTGGCCTACACAAAACAATTGAAGAACCACATGCGCGCGGTGTTCGTTCATTCCCTCGCGAATGGAAAGAGCACCCAGATCACCGATGGCATGAGCGATGCCCGCTACGCATGTTTTGACCGCGACGGCAAGCACCTCTACTTCACCGCCAGCACCGATGCCGGCCCCACCACCGGCTGGCTGGACATGTCCAGCCTGAACCGGCCCGTCACTCGCAACGCGTACGTCGTTGTGCTGCGCAACGACCTGCCTTCGCCGCTCGCCCCGGAAAGCGACGAAGAGAAAGTGGATCCGCCAAAGCCCGCGGCCGACAAGGACGCCGAGCAGAAAGAAAAAGACAAGGAAACCGAGAAGAGCCCCGACAAGCCGAAAGACGCCGCCGAGGTGCGGATTGACCTGGAAAACATCGGACAGCGTATTCTCGCGCTGCCCATCCCGGCCCGCGACTACGCGGGCATGGGCAGCGCCAAAACGGGCGTGCTGTATCTTTTGGAAAGCGTGACGGCGCCGGCAGGTCCCCCAGGCCCGGCAGGGCCGCCGGGACGGGTGCTCCACAAGTTCGACCTGAAGACCCGCAAGGTCGAGAAGGTGATGGAGAATGTCAGCTTCTTCCAGACCTCGGCCAACGGCGAGAAAATGCTGTACCGTCAGGGCGAGCGCTGGTTCATCGCCGCCACGGCGCAGCCACCCAAGCCCGGCGAGGGCGCGCTGAAACTTGACGACATGGAAGTCTACGTGGACCCGCCGGCCGAGTGGCGGCAGATGTACCGCGAGGTATGGCGCATCGAGCGCGATTTTCTGTATGACCCCGGGCTGCACGGGCTGAACCTCGCGGCGGCGCAGAAGAAGCATGAGCCGTATCTCGAGCGGTTGGCCGCCCGCGGCGACCTCAACTACCTGTTCGCCGAGATGCTCGATGACATTACCGTGGGGCATCTTTACATCGGCGGCGGCGACCGGCCCGAAGTCAAGCGCGTGCGCGGCGGCCTGCTCGGCGCCGATTACCGCGTCGAGAACGGCCGCTACCGTTTCGCGCGCGTCTACAACGGCGAGAACTGGAACCCGCAGCTTCGCGCGCCGCTGACGCAGCCGGGTGTCAACGTTGCCGCCGGCGAGTACCTTCTGGCCGTGAACGGGCGCGACCTGCGCTCCACCGATAATCTTTACGGCTTCTTCGAGGCCACGGCGAACAAGTCGGTGGTGCTGCGTGTGGGATCGGACCCCAACGGCGCCGGCGCCCGCGACGTGACGGTGGTGCCGGTGGAAAGCGAAACGGCGCTCCGCAACCTCGCCTGGATCGAAGACAACCGCCGCAAGGTGGACCAGATGACCGGCGGGCGCGTCGCTTACGTTTATCTGCCCAACACCGGGGGCGGTGGCTATTCCAATTTCAACCGCTACTACTTCTCGCAGGTCGGCAAGGACGCCGCGGTGATTGACGAGCGCTTCAACGGCGGCGGGATGGCCGCCGATTACATCATTGATTACATGCGGCGGCCGCTGCTCAACTACTGGACCACGCGCGAGGGCGAGGACTTCACTACCCCGCTCGGCTCGATCTTCGGGCCCAAGGTGATGATCGTGAATGAATACGCCGGCTCCGGCGGCGACGCCATGCCCTGGTACTTCCGCAAGGCGGGTCTCGGCCCGCTGGTTGGAAAGCGCACCAGGGGTGGCCTGGTCGGCATCTACGATTACCCGCAGTTGATAGACGG
>JBKKAI010000147.1:0-6290 GCA_046714815.1 Terriglobia bacterium
ACTCCAAACCAGAGCCGTCAAGATTCATGAATAATCCTACCGGGAGCAGGAGGCAAGGGGAATGGCCGTCTACAAGCGCGGTTATCAACGCTATCAGGGTCCGCTGACCGGACGCGGGAGGCGGCTCCTCGCCTTGCCCCGCTTCGCCTGGGAGCGGCTGTTCCAGCAGCGGCTGGTGGTGATCCTGCTGATCGTGGCCCTGATCTGGCCGCTGCTGTGCGCGGGCTTCATCTATCTCTCCAACCATTCCGAGCTTTGGAAGGGGCTGGGTCCCGACTTCGCGAAATTCATCGAGATCAACGGGAACTTCTTCATCGTCTTCATGAATCTCCAGTCGGTGTTCGCGCTGCTGCTGGCGGCGCTGGCCGGTCCCGGCCAGATCGCTCCCGACCTGGCGAACAACGCTCTGCCGCTGTATTTCAGCCGGCCGCTCTCGCGGCCGGACTACGTTCTCGCGCGGCTGCTGGTGCTGGTGGGAATGCTTTCGCTGGTGACCTGGGTGCCCGGGCTGGCGCTGTTCTTCATGCAGTCGGGAATGGCCGGCTGGGGCTGGATGTCCGTCAATTGGAGGCTGGGCGCCGGAATTGTGGGCGGCTTCCTCATGTGGATTCTCGTCGTGAGCCTGGTCGCGCTGGCCAGTTCGGCGTATGTGAAATGGAGAATGGTGGCGGGCGCCCTGGTGCTCGGATTCTTCTTTGTGCTGGCCGGCGTGGGCGAGATCGTGAACGCCGTATTCCGCGTGTCGTGGGGCTCGGTGGTGAATCCCGCCATGGCCATGAACCGCCTCTGGTACGAAATGCTGGGCGTGGATCCTCCGATGGACCTCGATCCCGCCGAGTGCATTGTGATGCTGGTGGCCCTGGCGGGTCTGCTCGCGCTGGTGCTGGAGCGCAAACTGCGGCCGGTGGAGGTGATCTCGTGACGCGCCCGCCGCCCCCCGCTGCGCCCGAAGTTGTCTTCGACGAGGTCTCGAAATTCTACGGCGAAGTGCTCGGGGTCAACCGCGTGAGCCTGCGCATTCCCCCGGGAATCACCAGCCTGGTGGGCCCGAATGGCTCCGGCAAGACCACGCTGATGAACCTGATGAGCGGGCTGATTCACCCCGACCACGGATCCATCAGCGTTCGGGGGCTGTCGCCGCGGGATCCCGAGCGGCTGATGCGGATCGCCGGCTACGCCACGCAGTACGACACAGCGCCGCGCTGGGCCACCGGCTTTGATTTTGTCGCCACCGGTTTGCTGCTGTTCGGATACGCGCCCGCCGAGGCGCAGCAGAGAGCCTGGAAGGCCCTGGAACTCGTCAGCCTGACCGAGGCGGCGCACCGCAAGGTGGCCGCCTACTCGAAGGGGATGAGGCAACGCGTGCGGCTGGCGCAGGCGATTGCGCACGAGCCCGAGGTGCTGGTGCTCGACGAGCCGCTGAACGGGCTTGACCCGCTGGTGCGCGCCGAGACCATCGCCCTGTTCCGCACCTACGCGGCGCAGGGACGCCACGTGATTCTGTCGAGCCATGTGCTGCAGGAAGTGGACGTGATCAGCGACCAGGTGGTCCTGATTTCCAACGGCATGGTCGTGGCCGAGGGCCAGATCCGCGACGTCCGCGAGGAGATCCACGAGCACCCCAGCCAGTTCATCATCCGCTGCCGCGACGCCTCGCGCATCGCCGCGCTGCTGTTCGGCGAAGACCACGTCACCGAGATCAAGCTGAACGATGACAAGCTGGGGCTGCTGGTGCTGACGAAGGACCGCGAGGCGTTTTCGCGGGCGCTCGGCCGCATCGCCCTCGCCGGCCACGACATTGACGGCGTCATCCCCGCCGACGAGAACGTGGATGCGCTCTATGAATACCTGATCGGGGGTGGACGATGATGGGGATGATCGGGATGAGGGGAAGGAAGCGATGACGAATCGGTTCCGGGCTGCCCAAACGTGGACGATCGCCAGGATCGAGATGAGGCGGGCCTTCCTGTCGAAAAGAGCGCTGTGGGTCTACCTGCTCGCCCTCTTCCCGGCGGCCATCTTCTTCGGACATGGCCTGGAGATCAAGATGAACCGCGACCGCTGGTCTGCCGGCGGCCTGACTCCGGCCGCGGTGATTGACAGCATTAGAGAGGGAGACGTCGAGGACGCGGTAGCCAGGCAAATCGAGCGGCCGGTGTCGGATCGAAAATGGACCAGGCGCCATCGTGCGCTCCGCGAAGGGGGCCAGAACCGGGTCTGGGAGGAAAAGCTGATCAAGCAGCGCTCCATCACGGTTTTTGACGGGCGCCGCCGCGCGAATCTTTTCTTCGAGGAAGGCATCCTGAGGCACAAAAGTGTCCGGCTACTGGCCGACCTGGAGGAAGACCGCGAGGTCTACGCCGGAGTCTTCCAGTATTTCTATCTGCGCCTGGCGATTTTCTTCGGGTGCCTGGGCATTTTCATGAACCTGTTCCGCGGAGAGATGCTGGACAAGACGCTGCACTTCTGGTTCCTGGCGCCTGTGCGGCGGGAAGTGCTGCTGGCGGGCAAATACGCGGCCGGCCTGGTGGCGGCCACCGTCATCTTCACCAGCGGCGCGATGCTGTGCTTCGCGGCGATGCTGTGGCCGCACGACCCCTCCGAAGTCCAGGCCTACTGGCAGGCCGGCGGCGCTTCGCACGCCGCCTGGTACGCGGCGGCGGCGGCCCTGGGATGCGTCGGATACGGCAGCGTGTTTTTGGCCGCGGGGCTTCTTCTGCGCAACCCCATCGTGCCGGCGGCGGTGCTGCTGCTGTGGGAGGGCATCAACGCATTTCTGCCCCCGATGCTGCAAAAACTGAGCGTGCTGCACTACGTGCAGGCGCTGTGCCCGGTGCCGGCGCCGATAGACAACAATGCGCCTTCGCTGGTGCGTATGCTGCTGTCGCCGGCCGATCCCGCCTCTCCGCTGGGCGCGGTGCTGGGCCTGCTGGCGCTGACCGCGCTGGTGCTCTGGACCGCCTCGCGCGCCGTCCGCCGCATCGAAATCTCCTACACCAGCGAGTAACGCCAGGCCGCGTGGCCCCATCGCGACATACTGGGGTACGTGCCACTTCCGCGATTCTCGTGCAGAACTCCACTTAGCGCTGCGGGGCCGATGGCCAGGCGGTGGCGATGCGATGCAACTGGTGGATTCGCCTGCGTAATGCCCTTGCAAAGCAGGCCGCTTCCTTCGCGGTGGCGCCGCTGGCCTGCCGGATGAACCCCGCGGCCCGTTTCAGCGAGCCGGCTCCTTCAACTTTTCCTCGGGCGACGAAGTACGTAGGCTCCGCGTAGTAGCCGAGCGCGGCAACCAGCCGAGTGGCGAACGGCTCGGCTTCTATCTCCAGGCCCCCCTTGACGCGCCACTCGACTCCGGCGCCGTCACGCGCCAGAATTTTTGGGCTGGTGCCTCCGGTTTGCTCCTCTACGAAGAGGTAGGGCGGACGCGGCGTCCGTTCGGCAGCTATTCGGCAGCAAAAGGCCGTGCAAATCGAATGCCGGATTCGTTACACTCTGCCTAACCTAACCCGGGAGCGGGAATCTAACGATGCGCAACCACTTGCGAGTAGCGGTAGGACAGTCTTCAGGCTGTCCATCAGCGCGGCCGGGCGGCCGCGTTGTTCCACGGGACAGCCTGAAGGCTGTCCTGCTCGCAGCCATGCTGCTTCCTGCGTTGTGCCTGGCGCAGTCCAGCGCGGGCGGTGGAACGATCCAGGGCACGGTGAAGGATGCCCTGCAGGCAGCCATTCCGCACGCCCGGATCATCATCCGGCACCTGGACACGGGGCGGGTTACGACCTCGGAGTCCAACGCGGAGGGATACTTCTCGACGCCGCCGCTGAGCATCGGCAAATACAAGATCCGCATTGAAGCGCCGGGGATGAAAGCCTGGGAAGGCGAGCTGCTGCTGGAAACCGGGCGCATCGCGGAGGTGGAACCCACGCTGTCTCCCGGGCCGGTGAATGAAACCGTGACGGTGACCGACGCTCTGCCCCTGTTGACCATTACGGACCCCACCGACGCCAGCACGCTCGACAGCCGGCGCATCGCGGAACTGCCGATCAACGGAAGAGACTTGAACACGCTGCTGGCCGACGTCACCCCGGGCGTCGAGCAGGTGATTGACGTGAACGGCGGCATCCGCACCAGCGGCATGATGGTCTACTCGACCAGCTACATTCAGGACGGCGCGTCATCGAACAACCGCGAATTCGGCGGCTCGATGAATCTGCAGGGCCTGGAGTCCATCGGAGAAGTGCGGGTGGAAACCAGCACCTCTTCGGCCAGGCACAGCAGTCCGGCGTCGGTAATCGTGTCTACCAAGAGCGGCACCAACCGGATTCGCGGCTCGCTCTACGAGACGGTCCGCAACAATGCTTTCGGCGTGGCGCGGGCGCGCCAGGACGTCTTCTACGACGGGCGGCCGTACGAAACCCCCAAGCTGATCCGCAACGAGTTTGGCGGCTCCATCGGCGGGCCGGTGTACCTGCCCAGCTTCGGATGGAACGGAAAAAAATTCTACAACGGCCGCCAGCGGACCTTCTTTTTCTTCTCGCGGGATGAGCAGCGCCTGCGCCAGGGACTGACCCGCGACTTCACCACGCCAACCGCGGCGATGCGCGAAGGCGATTTCAGCGGATTGAGCGACAGCCAGGGGCGCCGGCTCCAGCTCTATGATCCGCGGACCTCTCGAAGGACAACCGCGGCCAACGGGCGGACCATCACCTTGCGGGACCCCTTCGTCAACAACCGGATTCCGCTGGACCGCCTCAGCCCGCTGGCCCGGCACATCTACGGCATCACGCCGCTGCCCACCGACATCACCAATCCGCTGGTCACCAACAACCTCAAAGTCGTGGCGCCGACCAACGGCTTCCCCAGCGCTAACGACAACCCCACCACCGCCAAGCTCGACCACCGCTTCTCGGAGCGCGATAATTTCTTCATCAAGTTCAACGGAGGAGTGCGGCGCGCCTACTTCATCGGGACCGCCGCCAATACCGGCGCCCCCACTTCCGACCTGGCCGCCAACACCACCTACCTGCCGATGGAGGCCATCGCCGGGGCGTTGAGCTGGACGCACATCTTTACTCCACGCCTGTTCATGGAAACTCTCGCCAGCCGCACTTCACAGAGCACCAGGACGGTGACCGGCCCCGTGGATCGGAACTGGGCGGAGGAACTGGGCCTGCCCAACCCGCTGAACGAGATCGGTTGGCCAAACGTCACCAGCGTGGGTTTCATGAACTACGTGGAAGGCGACAACCGGCGCTCGCTCCGCAGCCTGGTGACCCGGGCCGAACAGAATTTCACGTGGGTCCGCGGCACGCACAACATCCAGTTCGGCTGGCGGTATCACCTCGAGAAACAAACCCTGCTGCCGGACCAGGGCGCGATCTCCGGCACGGCCTTTTTCAACAGCCTGGCCACCGCGCTCGAAAGCTCCACCGCCGGCTCGGCCGCCAATCCGGCGGCCACGCCGCAGACCGGCCACGACTCCGCCAATTTCTTCCTGGGTCACGCCGCCCGGTACGACGTCGGCCTCAAGCGCGGATTCATGCGGCTGGCGGACCGCAACTACGGCCTCTACGTTCAGGACAACTACAAGGTGGGTCCTCGCCTGACGCTCACGCCCGGTCTCCGCTGGGATATCAACCCGGCTTTCACCGAAAAAAACAACCTCCTGAATGCTTTCGACCTGGCCAGCCATTCACTCCTGCTGCCGGAACCGCTGGACTACTATTACAAGCTCGGCGTCACTTCGCCGCAGGTCACCGCGGTTTATGAAAGAGTGGGGGTGAAGTTTGCCGGCGCCGAGGAACTGGGCAGATCGAAACAGATCTTTCAGTCGAATTACTTCGACATCGGGCCGCGCATGGGTTTTGCCTACCGGGCCCTGGACGGCTCCAGGCAATTCGCGATCCGCGGCGGGTACGGAATCTACATTTCGCCGCTGGCCATGCGGACGTTGCTGGCGCAGTTCTCGGGGGCACCGCCCTTCCGCGCCACGTTCATGCACAATCCCAACAGCGCGGCGCAAAGTCCCGACGGGCTCCAGAATTATCTGCTGCGAAGCGTTCCGCAATATATCGCCGGCGTCAACAGCGCCGGCGCGGTTGATCTGAACAATCCGTCAAACATTGCGCGGGGGTTGGGCGTGGTCGGGCTGGGACCGCTGCCCAGCCTCAAGGTCCACGAATGGAACCTGTTGGTGGAAAAGCAGTTCAACGCCAACACCGTCTTGCGCCTCCGGTACAGCGGCAAGCACGGCGTCAACACCGACCAGTTGAACGATATCAACCCCACGC
>JBKKAI010000148.1:0-2525 GCA_046714815.1 Terriglobia bacterium
GGAACGCGCCGTGCCCCAGAGCACCATCCCAGGAGAGAAGACATCGGCAACACAACCCTTTCCGCTCAAACCGCCGCCCTTGTCGCGTGTCGAGTTCACGAAAGAAGAGATCTACAACCGGACGCCGGAGCACGCGGCCTTCTGCCGGGAACTGTTTGAGAAGAACCAGATGACCATCGGCGGCCTGTACACTCCGCTACCGCTCGATCGCAACGTACTGATGTTTCCGAGCACGCTCGGCGGCGGTGGATGGGGCGGCGTGTCGGTGGACCCCACGCTCGGGCTGTTGTTCACCAACGTCAACAATCTCGGCCAATGGGGCCACATGGAGAAGAAGACCGATGCGGCGACGGGCGCGGTCACCTATATAAGGACGTCGGCCTACGGAACTTATGCGCGCTTCTGGAATCGCGACACGCGCATCCCATGCACCAATCCGCCGTTTGGCGAACTGGTGGCTGTGGACACGCGCACGGGCGATATTGCTTGGCGGACGCCGCTGGGAACGATGCCTGAGCTCGAAGAAAAAGGACTGAAGAACACCGGCGCGCCAAGCCTCGGCGGCAGCATAGCAACGGCTGGCGGGCTAGTCTTCATTGCGGCCACCAGCGACAGCCGCTTCCGTGCGTTTGATTCGAAAACGGGGCGGCTGCTCTGGGATCAGCCGATCGATGCCAACGGCCATACGATCCCGATTACTTATCTCGGCAAAGACGGCAGACAATACGTCGCGATCATGGCGGGCGGCGGTGGCGGCTACTTCGGCGGCACACCGAGCGACAGCTTGATCGCGTTCGCCCTGGGAGGCACAGATGCTCCGCGTGTGATGCCCGCACCGGTGGCCGCATCACGGACGAGCTCACCCGTTACGTTGCCGGATGGGCCGGGGAAAGCGGCACTGCAGAGGTCCTGCGGCGGGGCATGCCACACTCTGGACGCGATCACCGGATTGCGCCGGGACCACAAGGCATGGACTGCAATGGTGGACGGCATGATCGCGCGAGGAGCCGTGGTCAAGGACGGCGATGCGAAGTTGATCGCCGACTATCTGGCCACGCACGTAGGCCGCTAGTTCGATGCCGAGGGCGGCGCCGGCCACGCCCATCCGCGGGCCGCGGCCATCAGAAATGCAAGCGCAGAGCCATTTGCATGACGCGAGGGCGCTGCGCGCTCTGAATAGTGCCGAAGAACGGGCTGGCCACGTTCATATCGGCCGGGTTGAACTGCACGTTGTTCAGCGCGTTGAATGCCTCGGCGCGGAATTGCAACATCCAGCCTTCCTGCAAGGTGAAGTTCTTGAAGACGGAAAGGTCAAAGTTCGTCCAGGCGGGGCCGGGGATAATGGTTCGGCCGGATGTGCCGAACTTCAACGGAGCGGCGGCCCGGAAGGCGGCGGGGTTGAACCAGTAGCGAGCCGAGTTTGCACCGCCGAAGTCCTCGCGTGGCGTAATGCCGCCGAAGGCGGAGTAGACACCAACGCCGGTCACGTCCGCACGCTGGGAGATAAAGCCGAGCGTCGTGGTATTGGGTCCGACGACCGACCGGCGAACACCGGACTGCCAAGTGGGGATCGCGTTGAGCTGCCACCCGCCGATGACCAGGTCAGAGGCGCGGGACACCCCGGCGCCCCACTTCTTGCCGCGGCCGAAGGGCAGCTCGTAGATGAAGCTGCTGACGATGCGGTGATTGATATCGAAATCCGATGGGCCAACGTCGAGCTGGAAATTGGCGGGGTTCAAGTTAGGAGTACCGAACGAGCCGCCGGAATCGGTGTCGATAGACTTTGCAAACGTGTAGGCCAGCAGCAAGGAGAAGCCGTTGTCGAAGCGCCTCTCCAGCCGCAGGTTCATGGCGTGGAACTTCGACCACCCGGCTTGCGAGGAATAGAGCATGCCGTTGAGATTCGGATAGCGCGTGGCTACGCCGGGCGTGACGTCATATAGGACGCCGGGCGTGGCGTTGGCGTACGAGTTGTATCGCTTCGACAAGCGGACGCCACGTGTTCCGACGTAAGCCGCTTCGGCCACCCAGTTCCTGGCCAGCGACTTCTGTATCGAAAACGTCCACTGAAAGATGCGCGGCTTCCGGCCATCGATCTCCTGCGCAAAGAGGAACGTGCCGGGCGGTGTCTGGTAATTGCTATCGACGGGTGGCGTGGCGACAACCGGCAGCGTGTTGCGGCCGAATTCGAAGGGGGGCAGCCCAAGGCCGGTAGAGTTCAGGTTCTGCTGCCGGAAGACCGGCGGACCGTTGGTAATGAACTGGGTTTCGTTCATCTGCGTCTGATCGAAGTAGATCCCGATGCCGCCTCGGAAGACCCAGTTGCTGAGAGCGTGTGGATTGTAGGCGAAGCCGAAGCGGGGCGCGAAGTTCTTGTAGTCGGGCTGGATAACCGAGTCGCGGATCTGGCCGAGAATGGGGAAGAGCTGCCGGCCAGTGTTGAAGTCGAAGCCGTAGACATTACCGCGCTCCTGCTTGATTGGCGTGGGGGGACCAACGAACTCGTAGCGCAGGCCGTAGTTGAG
>JBKKAI010000149.1:0-2774 GCA_046714815.1 Terriglobia bacterium
CCCAGGTTGCGGGCAAGATGCCCGCGCTCCCAGGGTAAATCAGCGGCGCTTTTGTGCGTCGGCTGCGGCGAGCCGGCGAAGCTCGGCGAGGATGGTGTCGCGGTCGGCGCCGCGCAGGGCGGCGGCGAAGCGGCGCAGCGCCACGCTGACGAGCTGGTGATGGTGCAGCCCGCGCAGCGCGGGATCGGCGGTCAGTTCCAGCCACAGCCGGTGCAGCAATTCCACGTCTTCGGGACGCAAGGAAGGCGCGTGGGGGCCCATCAGGAAGCTGGTGGTCTGGCCGTTGGTGTCAATCACCTGCAGCGTCAGGCGCGGCCGCGGGTGCGGCAGCCGCTCCCAGGCCAGCCCGGTCAGGCGCCCCTGCTCCTGGATGGACATCTTCTCGGAGCGGCCGGCGACTACGATGGAAGATTGCAGCCGCTGCGCGGTCAGCAGGATGGCCTCGAACGGGTCGGTGCCCGGCGCCACGGTCAGAAACACGGGCTTCCCCATTTTCTCGGCGAGGGCGACGACGCGGGTGAACAACTGCTGCTCGTAAGAGCTGAAGACATTCTGATCGCCTTCGAGCCGCTCGGCGAAATCGGGCCCCTGCATCATCCGCGTGGTCATCACCACCACGTCGCGCTCATCGGTGTCGATTCGCTCCAGCGCCCAGCGCAGGTGGTCGAGCGTGTTGAGGTCGCGCACGGCGACCAGCGTATTGCCGCTGCGGCAGCCGACCAGATCGCAGCTTACCTGCTCCTCCTCGCTCAGGTTGAACTGCTCCATGCCGGACTTTTCCGCGGCGCGGCGCCGGGTGGCGATTCGCTCGGAGACGTTGAACACGACAAACAGGCTGGCGGTGAAGATCAGGCCGGAGAGGGTGGCCAGCTTCTTGGTGAACAGGTTGATCACGGCGGTGGAAAACAGCACCAGTCCCACCAGGAAAACGCCGACCGGGAGCTCGTGGCGGCCCACCTTGAAGTTGAGCGGCACGCGCCATTCGCGCGGCCGGCGGTCCTTGAAGCGCAGCACCAGGATCGAGGCGGTCATCAGGGTGAAGCTCCAGATGACCCCGAATGCGTACGCCTCGCCGAGCGTGTAGACATGCCCGAGGCTGGCCAGGATGGTGAAGAGCTGCAGCAGCGCCACCATGTGGACCATGCGGTAGGTGGTGCCGTAGCGGGGATGCGGGCGGCGGAACCAATCGGTGAGCACGCCGTCTTCGGCCAGGCGGTTCAGAACGCCGTTCGAGCCGATAATCGCGGTATTCACCGCGCCGGAAAGCATCAGCGTGCCCACCACCACGACGAAGCCCTGGAACAGCAGCCGCAGAATTTCGGGGCCGACCACGCTCATGGCCAGGCCGCTGATGTAGTTGTCCTTGTAGGTGGTGATCCGCTCGGCGTCGGGGATGATCGCCACAGCCAGGAACGCCGTGACGACGGTGAACAGGAACGTGTAGCTGCCGATGACGATCCCGGCGCGCTTCAGGTTCTTCAGCTTGGGATGCTCGATCTCGCGATTCACCTGGGCCAGCGATTCCTCGCCGCTCATGGCCAGCACGGAGTGGCCGAAGGCGATCATGGCGGCCAAGGCGGCGATGTTCGGCAGCGCGGTGCCGGCCAGCCAGCCGAGCGCGTGTGGCTCGAACCGCAGGTTTTCGAGCGACGGCCAGGGTGGGAGTTGGCCGCCGCGCAGCAGCAGCGTAATGCCGCCCCACACCAGCACCATCACCACCAGCACCGAGACCACGTACATGATCTTCAGCGCTTTTTCGCTGGACTCGTGCAGGCCGATCACGTTCTTGCGCCAGAAATAGAGCGTGGCCAGCACCGCGAACACCACCGCGCCGAGGCTGGGGTTCAGGTTGCGGGTGATCCCGACGTAATCGAGCGAATCGTTGAGCAGGCCCATCAGGTAGTGCCCGGCGGTTACCGAGCTGAT
Source organism: Terriglobia bacterium (assembly GCA_046714815.1). Classification (GTDB taxonomy): domain Bacteria; phylum Acidobacteriota; class Terriglobia; order JAJPHL01; family JAPKYU01; genus JBKKAI01. The sequence goes on from JBKKAI010000149.1 coordinate 1,927, forward strand.
CGGGCCGGTCAGGATGTAATCGAACATCAGGGCGGAGACGGCCAGCTTGCCCATCGTTCCGCCCATCGCTTCCTTTACCACGCGATAGACGCCGCCGCGGGTGAACATCGCGCAGCTCTCGATGTACACCATGCGCACCGCATTGGCGAACATCATCACCGCCAGGATGAACCAGGGCGCTGCTTTGCCGTAGGCCTGCTCGGCGATGCCCGCGGCGTAGAAGGCCGACGATCCCAGGTCGTTCAGGACGATCGCCGCGGCGCGCCAGAAACTGATGAAACTGAGGAGCACCGTGGTGGCCACCACGATGCGAAACCGGGGACTGCTGGGCGGGCGTTGCGCAATATCCGCCATGCGTAAGAGATCAGAATATCATGGCTTCCCGGCGACTCGGCGGCGACGCGCCGCCTGAAACGGCAGCCGCGTACCATCCGAGTGCTTTACTCCCCGCATGGCCCCGGTTCGAACCCTTGTGACTGCCGAGCAGCTTCCAGAGCTTTCCCGCGACCGCCGCGTCGAGCTGGTGCGGGGAGAATTGATCGAAATGTCTCCTGTCGGAAAGTTCCACAGTGAAATCGTTGCCCTGCTTGCTTCATGGCTGGTGCCGTTTGTCGGCAAGAACAAACTCGGAGCCGTCGGGACAGAGCGGGGATTCACTCTTTCCCGCAACCCTGACATCGTGCGGGCCCCAGATGTACACTTCATCTCTGCCGGAAAGTTGAAAGGTGATAGAACCGGCTACTACGAAGGCGCTCCGGACCTGGCCATCGAGGTTGTCTCTCCGGATGACCGGGCCAGCGCGATGCAGGAAAAGGTCCGCGAGTACCTGGCGGCCGGCACGCTTCTTG
>JBKKAI010000150.1:0-5275 GCA_046714815.1 Terriglobia bacterium
GTGCTACAGGAATGCCTGCGCCAGGGGAATGCTTGTGCCTAGATCGGCTGGGTGGCCGGCTCGGCCGCCCTCGGCCGGATCTCTTTCTCGCTGGACTCCGGATTGGGGCCCTTGCGCCTGGATTCCGGAGACGTGAGGTCCACTTGCCTTTCCGGGTCGCTCTCGTCGGTCTCGGCTGCGGCGCTCTGTTTGGGCAAGACGCGCGCGCCCTCGCCGAACGAATAATCATAGGCCAGCTCGTCTTCCGGCTCGGCCTCATCGGCGGCGGCCTTCGCGGCTCCCAGCGCCTGGTCCTTGGCCACGCCCTGGCCTTCGACCACGGCATCGGCGATCTTGGCGGTAAACAGGCGGATGGCCCGCAACGCATCATCGTTGCCCGGAATCACGTGGTCCACCTGGTCCGGATCGCAGTTGGTGTCCACGATGCCCACGACGGGGATTCCAAGCTTGCGGGCCTCACGGACGGCGATCTGCTCCTTCTGCGAATCAATCACGAACAACGCGTCCGGCAGCCCGGGCATGTCCTTGATGCCCGACAGGTTCTGGTCCAGGTGCTTGCGCTCGCGCTCCAGGCGGATCACTTCCTTCTTGGGAAGCATCTCGTAACGGCCGTCCTGGGACATGGCTTCGATGTCTTTCAGCCGCTTGATGGATTTCTGGATGGTTGTGTAGTTGGTCAGCAGGCCGCCCAGCCAGCGCTGGTTCACGTAGTACATGCCGCACCGCTGCGCCTCTTCGGCGATGGCTTCCTGGGCCTGGCGCTTGGTGCCGACGAACAAAACCGTCTTGCCCTGCGCGGCGAGGTCTCCGATGAAGCGCGCCGCTTCCTTGAACAGCTTCAGCGTCCGCTGCAGGTCAATGATGTAGATTCCGTTGCGCTCGCCGAAGATGTATTCCTTCATCTTCGGGTTCCAGCGTTTGGTCTGGTGCCCGAAGTGAACTCCCGCTTCGAGCAACTCCTTCATAGTGATCGACGCCAAAAAACCTCCTCCCGTCCCGCCGGCTGTAAAGCCGCAGAACGTATTTGCAATCCCGCCGGTTCGGCCCAACCCCAGAGGCCGCGGCGGGATTTAGATTCTCCCTGGCCACCCCGTTTCGAAATTCCGGGGCGGACCTGCGCCGGTGGATCCTCCACGACGCGGGAGAAGGATTAGCCTCCCGGGAGGCAGGGTTACGTACTCCGAACCCGCAGCAAAAAGCAGCCTCGCGGGACCGCTCTTGTGGCCATCAGCGTTTGGAGAACTGGAATCGTTTGCGCGCGCCCTTCTGCCCGTACTTCTTGCGCTCGTGGATGCGGGCGTCGCGGGTGAGGAAACCAAGCTTCTTGAGCTTCTTGCGCAGATCGAGATCGTACTCCAACAGCGCGCGGGCGATACCCAGCCGTATCGAGCAGGCCTGACCCATCAGGCCGCCGCCCAGCACGGTGACGGTCGTTTGAAATCGGCCTGCCACTTCGGCGGCTTCCAGCGGCTGCTGGATGATAGTCCGCAGCGCCACGGTCTGGAAATGCTTCTCGAAGGGCCGGCTGTTCACCAAGACTTCGCCGTTGCCGGGGCGGAGAAAAACGCGAGCCACGCTGGTCTTGCGGCGCCCCGTTCCGTAAAAGTATTTCGCGCCCGCCGGCATCACCACCGGCCCGGGGGCTGGCGCAGCCTCCGGCTGCTGCACCGGCGCTTTTTCTGGCGCCTGCTGCTGATCCTGTTGCGACTGCTCGGGAACCTCTGCCATGTCCATCCTTTAGAGTACCATCATTCCTTGCGCTTGGCCGCACGCTTTTCCATCTGCAGGGCCTCCGGCTTCTGAGCCTCGTGCGGGTGACGCGGGCCGGCGTAGACCTTCAGCTTGCGCGCCATCGCCTTGCCCATTTTTGTTTTGGGAAGCATCCCCTTGACGGCGTCCTCTACCATGCGCACCGGGCGCGTAGCCTTCATCTCCCGCGCGCTGCGCTGGACCACGCCGCCGGGAAACCCGGTGTGGTGGCGGTACATTTTCTTATCGAGCTTCTGGCCGGTGAGCCGCACCTTGTCGGCGTTGAGCACCACGACATGGTCGCCCGTGTCCAGAAACGGCGTGTACTGCGCCTTGTGCTTGCCCATCAGCAGGCGAGCCACACGCACCGCCACGCGGCCCAGCACCTGGTCTCCGGCATCAATCACAAACCACTTCTTCGGAACTTGTCCCGCGGACGGAAAATAGGTTGACACCACACCACTCCCCAACGTTTAGTCTGTAAGCTGAATAATTTACCGGAAGTCTCGGAACTTGTCAAACGCGGGCAGGCTGGAACAGGCTGGAACCGCGAAAAGGCAGTAGGGGATGTTCCGGCCTGAAGACCGGCTGCGCCTGAAAGGCCGCCCCACATAACCATCTCTTCACCAGCCCCTTTCCATGATACAATCCGCAGTTGAAACTCAGTTGCAACTAGGTTTGGCCCGATGAGCTTCCTATGTTCCAGGCGCTGATCATCCTGCTTCGAGAAGGAGTGGAGGCCGCGCTGGTGATCGGCATCGCCGTCGCTTACCTGCGCAAGACAGGACGCGACCCGCTCACCCGCGTGGTCTTCGCGGCGTTGGGAACGGCCGTGGTCTGCAGCCTGCTGCTGGGGTACACCTTTGCGCGCATGGAGTGGAACCAGGAGAAGTTCGAGGGCTGGGTGATGCTGGCGGCGGCGGCGATGGTCGGCACGCTGGTGGTGTGGATGCTGCGCGCCGGCCGGCGGATGAAGCAGCAGATTGAAGCCGGCCTGGCGCGGGCCTCCGGTGGCACGGCCTCGGCCCCGGCGGTGTTCGTCTTCATTTTTCTGATGGTGCTGCGCGAGGGCGTGGAAACGGTGCTGCTGCTGGGCGCGGCCACGGTCAGCAGCGAAGGTCTTCTGACGCTGGCGGGCGCGGCGCTGGGGCTGGCGCTCTCGGTGGTGTTCGGCGTGCTCTTTGTGCGCGGCTCGCTGCGCATCCACCTGGGAAAGTTCTTCCGCATCACAACCATCATCCTGATTTTCGTGGCCGCGCAATTGGTGGTCAGCGGGCTGCATGAGCTGTCGGAGCAGGGCGTGCTGCCCAGCAGCAAGGCGGAGATGGCGCTGGTGGGACCGATCGTCCGCAACGACATTTTCTTTTTCGTGGCCATGCTGGCGCTGGCGGCGATGATGGTGTTGATGGACTGGCGCGCGCGGCCGGCCCGCGCCGCCGAAGCGCTGGGCGCCGCCGAGCGGCGGAAGGCGCAGTGGCTGGCGCGCCGCGAGCGCGTTTGGATGTTCTCCGTGTCGTCCGCCGCCCTGGTTTTCATCGTGCTGGTAACCGCCGAGTTCATCTATGCGAAAAGCCAGATGGCGCTCTCTCCCGCAACAGCGGCCGAGGCGCGTGACGGGCTGATCCGTATCCCGCTCCGCGAAATCGCCGACGGCGAGCTTCACCGCTACCAGGCGGGCAAGACTCGGTTCATTCTGATTCTACGGCCCGGCGCGGCGCCGGAGAGCCCCGGCGTGGCGCTGGACGCCTGCGAAATCTGCGGCGATGCCGGCTATTATCAGCGCGGTCCCAACGTTTTCTGCAAGAACTGCGCGGCGGCGTTGTTCATTCCCAGCATCGGCATCGCCGGCGGGTGCAACCCGATACCGCTGAAACACCGGGTCGAAGACGGCCACGTGGTCATCGAAGCAACCGAGTTGCAAAAACAGGAGCGCCATTTCACAGGCGTTCCGGCCCACTAAACGGACAGCTCCATGTTTCTCCGCGTTGTCGGCGAATCGTTCGCGCGCTCGCCCCGCCGCAAGGCGCTGTCGGTGATCGCCGTGGCGTTGGGGACCGCGGTGGCCACGGCGATGCTGGCGGTTTCGCTCGACGTCGGCGACAAGATGGGCCGCGAGATGCGCGCCTTCGGCGCCAACATCGTGGCGACTCCGGCCGCCGACTCGCTGGCCGTCGAAGTCGGCGGCATTGATTATCGCCCGGTCGCCGAGGGCGCCTTCATCCGCGAGGCGGATCTGCCCCGTTTGAAAAGTATCTTCTGGCGCAACAACATCACCGCCTTCGCGCCGTTTCTCTATGTACCGGCCCGGTGGAACGGGCGGCCCGTGGTTGTCGTGGGCGCCTGGATGGACCGCGAGTACCGGGCCGGCGACGGCCAGAAGTTCCGGACCGGAATCCGGGCCACGAATCCAACCTGGCAGGTGGAGGGCGCATGGCCCGCGGATTCGGCGGCCAACGACGCCTTGGCCGGGCGGCGCCTGGGATTGAAGCCCGGCGGGCAGATCGCTGTTGAGGTGGCCGGCGCCCCGGAGCGAACGCTCCGGGCCGGTGCCCGCGCCGAGTTGAGAATTACCGGAGTGCTGGACACCGGCGGCCCCGAGGAGGACCAGATTTTTGTGCCGCTCGGCACGGCACAAAACCTGGCCGGCGCTCCGGGTCAGGTTCGCAAAGTGCAGATCAGCGCGATTATCAAGCCGGATGACGCATTCGCCCTGCGCAATCCTGCCACCATGACCCCGGCCGAGTACGAGCGCTGGAGCTGCACACCCTACGTTGGGTCCATCGCCAGGCAGGTGCAGGACGCGCTGCCGGGTGCGGTGGCGCGCCCGGTCCGCCAGGTGGCCCAGAACGAGGGTGAAGTACTGCGAAAAATACAATGGCTCATGCTGCTGCTGACGGCCGGGGCGCTGGCCGCGGCGGGGCTGATGATTTCGAGCGCCACCGCCACCATAGTGATCGAGCGCCGCGTCGAGATCGCGCTGATGAAAGCGCTCGGTTCGCCGGCCTGGCTGGTGGCCGCATTCTTTCTGGCAGAGGCAGCGTTCCAAGGTCTGGTCGGCGGACTTGCCGGTTACGGCGGCGGCCTGCTGCTCGCCGGCTATGTGGCGCGGACGATTTTCGGCGCCCCGGTCGCCGCGCCGCCTCTGCTGTTTCCGCTGGCGCTTTCGCTGGCGCTCGCCGTCAGCCTGGCGGGCGCTTTCGCTCCTCTGCGGGCCGCACTCGCTTTCGCCCCCGCTGTGGTCCTGAAAGAGGAACAATGAGGCTCCGGCGCTCAATGTTTCCCCGGCTGGTGTTTCGCGCCCTGATCGAGCGCCGCCGCAGAATCAGCGTGGCGCTGGCGGCGCTGGCCGTGGGCGCGGCGCTGGCCGCCGTGCTGCTGAGCACCTACGGCGACCTGGATAAGAAAATGTCCGGCGAACTGCGCGGCTTCGGCGCCAACATTGTGGTTGGGCCGCCGGGGACCAGTCCGGGCGAGACTCTTGACCAAAACGCCCTGGGGCCGGCAACCCGGAGCGTATGGTCCGGGT
>JBKKAI010000151.1:0-3710 GCA_046714815.1 Terriglobia bacterium
ATGCGCGGCAACAGCCAGGTGGAGCCGCCGTCCGGCGTCAGTCCGATACGCATGAAGGCCTGGCAGAACGACGCGTCTTCGGCGGCGATTTGGAAATCGCAGGCCAGCGCCAGACTCATCCCCGCGCCGACCACCGGGCCGTGCAGCGCGGCCACCACCGGAAGCTTGTGCGCGTAAAGAAACGCCACAACCTCGTGGAAGTTGTGCAGAATGGCGCCCAGCGAGTAGCGGCTGGACGGAGAAGACGCCAGGGCCTCGAAGCCCGCGGCCATGGCCTTCAGATCGCCGCCCGAACAGAAGCCGCGCCCCGCGCCGGCCAGCACCACGGCGCGCACGGCGGCGGCGTCATCGGCGTTATCGGCGGCGGCGGAAGCGGCCCGCAGCGCCGTGAGCAGATCGGCGCCCATCGCCGCGTCGAGCGCGTTCAGCGACTCCGGCCGGTTCATCGTGATTACCGCCACTCCCTCCCGCGCTTCATAGGTGACCGTCTTCAGTTCCATGGTCCGCAATGTAGCACAGGCATTCCTGCCTGTGCCGGTCGTATCCCGTGCGCTCGAACACCGGCACAGGCAGGAATGCCTGTGCTACGCTTTGCCTATGGCGGATGTCGTCGTTCTGAAGCCCACGGCCGCATCGGCGATTTCCGCCGAGCGCGCCGCTTCCATCCCCTGGTATCTGTGGGCGGGCCTGCTGGCGGCCACCTGCGCCGTCGTCGGCGGCCACTGGGACATCTCCTGGCACCGCAGCATCGGCCGTGACACCTTCTGGACGCCGGCGCACCTCGCCATCTACATGTGCGGCATCATTGCCGGCTTTTCCGGCGGCTGGGTAGTGCTCAGCAACACTTTCGGCCCATCCGCCGCGAGGGCCGCGGCGACGGTGCGCATCTGGGGTTTCCGCGCGCCGCTGGGCGCCTTCATGGGCATCTGGGGAGGGGTGACGATGATCACCTCGGCGCCGTTCGACGACTGGTGGCACAGCGCCTACGGTCTCGACGTAAAAATCCTCAGCCCGCCGCACGTGGTCCTGATCATCGGCCTGATGACCATCCAGGTGGGCGCCCTGATCCAGGTGCTGGGCGAAATGAACCGCGCGGGCGCCCCGGAGCGTAAGCTCCGGGCTGCCGGCGCGCGCCGCCGGCGCGTGCTGGAATGGATGTTCCTTTACGGCGCGGGGATCATGTTCATCGGGATGCAGACAATTCTGATGGAGTACCACTTTCGCGCCAACCTGCACAACAGCCAGTTCTACCGGGTGGTGGCCGCCGTCGCGATCCTGATGCTGGCGGGGCCGGCGCGCGCCAGCCTTAGCCGCTGGCCGGCCACTATCATCGCCACGATTTACTCGGTGGCCCTGATCGGGCTGATCCTCATCCTGCCGCTGTTCCCCGCCGAGCCCAAGCTCGGCCCGGTGTTCCAGCAGGTGACGCACTTCATTCCGCCGGATTTTCCGCTGCTGGTATTGTTCCCGGCGATCGTCCTCGACCTGCTGCTGAAGCGCTTCGCCGCTCTCAACAAATGGGCGCTGGCCGCGCTGTGCGGCGCGGCTTTTCTGGCGGTGTTCATCGCCGTCCAGTGGCCGTTCGCCGACTTCCTGCAGTCGCCGGCGGCGCGAAACTGGTTTTTCGGCGCCCATTACCTGGATTACGGCGATTCGCCGATGTCCTTCACCGCCCGCTACCTGTTCCTGCCCCAGGAGCCTGCGCCGGTGTTTCTGCGCGGGATGGGCCTGGCGCTGCTGTTCACCGTGCTGGCCGCGCGCCTTTCGCTCGGCTGGGGCGACTGGATGAGGAAGATCCAGCGGTGAGAAAGATCCTCCGCGCGGCCGCGCTGCTGGGATTGGCCGCGGCGGCCGCCGGGGCCCATGTCGGCAGTCCCGATGTTTTTCTCGAGGGGCAGGCCGGCCGCTTCCCCATCACCGTGGTCGTCCGCCCACCCGGCGTGGTGCCGGGTATCGCGCAGGTCGAGGTGCTGCTGGGCGCCGGCGCGAACCCTAACGATGTGCGCGCTGTCCGCATCCAGCCCGTCACCTACGCCACGCGCGACCTGGGCGCTCCCGTGCCCGACACCCTGCGCCGCTCGCCGTCCGACCCGCGCTTCTTCACCGGCGAAGTCTGGTTCATGGCCTCGGGCTCTTACAACATCCGCGTGATGGTGGATGCGGCGGCCGGCGGCGGCGAGCTGAATGTTCCGACGCCCTCGACGGCCAAGACCACCACGGGGATGCGGACGGCGCTGGGCCTGATGTTGTTCGCGCTGATGGCCTTCCTGGTCGTGAGCGCGGTCAGCCTGATCGGGGCCGCCGTGCGTGAGGGCCAGTTGCCGCCCGGCTCGACGCCGCTCGAGCCCGAGCGCCGCCGCGGCCGCTGGGCGATGGCCGCCGCCGTGCTCTTCTGCGCAGCGGCGCTTTGGCTCGGAAACAAGTGGTGGGGCCTCGAGGCCGAGGCCTACTCCCGTTACATGTTCAAGCCGCTCGAAATGACGCCCAGCGTGTTGCCACAGGGGCCGCCGCGCCTGGCTCTCGAGCTAAAGGATCCCGGTTGGCTGAATCGCCGCATGGATGACCTGGCCCCGGACCACGGCCACCTGATGCATCTCTTCCTGCTGCGCGCGCCCGCGATGGACGCCTTTTACCACATCCATCCCGACCAGTCTGACGTGGTCCGCTACGAGCGTACACTGCCGCCGCTGCCGGCCGGCAGATACAAGATGTTCGCCGAAGTGGTGCACCGCAGCGGATTCCCCGAAACACTGGTTGCCGAAGCGGACCTGCCCGAGGTTACCGCCGGCACGCTCGAAGGAGATGACTCCGGTCTGGCGGCGCCGCTCAAGGGCGCAAAAGGTGGCCGCGTGAATGACGAACTGGAGATCGTCTGGGACCGTCCCGCTTCCCTGGTAGCGCGCAAGCCCGTGTCGCTCGTCTTCCGGCTGACCGACGGCGCCGGCCGGCCCGCGCAGGGGCTGGAGCTTTATATGGGAATGGCCGGCCACGCGGTGGTGGCGCGCCGTGATTTTTCCGTCTTCGCGCACCTGCATCCGATGGGCTCGGTCCCGATGGCTGCGCTCGCCGTGTTCGAGAAAAAGAAAGACCCGGCTGCGGCGCACGCCGGCCACGCCGCGCCTGCGCTCCCGCCGCAGGTCAGCTTCCCCTACGGCTTCCCACAGCCCGGCCCCTACCGCCTCTGGGTGCAGGTGAAGCACCGCGGCCAGGTCCGCATGCAGTCGTTCGACTGCGACGTCATGTAGCACAGGCATTCTTGCCTGTGCCTTGCTGGCCGTTGTGATTCCAACGCCCGAATCCGTGACTCACCAGACCGCGCGACGATAATGGCTGCGGATGAGCGTGTCTTTGGTGAGAAGGGCCGCCCGGGCGGCGTGTGCGTGGGCGACGATCAGGCGGTCGAACGGGTCCCGCACCCACGTTTGGGACAGAGCGCACTCGACGATCGAGGGAAACCCAAGATCGCAGACCCTCAGGCCGGCTTCGCGGACGAGGCGCGAAACGATGCCGGAAGCACCCGTCGTGAGTCTCTTGATCTCGTACAGCGACTGCAGTTCCAGCAGAACTGCCGGCGAAACCATCAAATCACTGCGCTCGACTTCGCGCCGCGCGCGCGGGCTCAATCGCCCGTGTTCATGGTCGTGCAACCACAGGGCGACGTGAGTATCCAGGTAAATCACTTCGTCTCCCTCCACTCATGGAGCCAGTCC
>JBKKAI010000152.1:0-3052 GCA_046714815.1 Terriglobia bacterium
CCCACCATGCCCTGCCCCTGCGGGCCACCCGGAGCGAATGCTCCGGGTTGCTGCCAGGCGTGGCGCTGGCGGCGCGCAAGAAAGATGGCGCGTGCCAACGCTGCGCCGAAGCGCAGGCCGGGCGTCAGGCCATCGGCCATCGCCATTCGCAGCGGGTGGCGGCGCGCGGCCCGCACGAAGTTGCGGTGCAGCGTGCGCATACGCGGCATCCGGTGCCGGAAGGCGTCGCTTTGCAACTCCTGCACCGCCTGGCGCACCTCGAACGCGGTGGATGTGGCCGGCATCGGGCGCCCGAAGCTGACCGTCAACGGGTAAGGGAAATGCCGCGGCAGCTTCCACAGGAACCGGCGCTTCTCGAAGCTGAAGATGCTGCCCCATACGCCATCGAGGTTCACCGGGATAATCGGCGCCGCATTTCCTAAAGCAACGGCGCCCTTCATGATGCGCTCGAAGCCGCGCCGGAACGGCAGGAGTTGGCCGACGCGGGTGATCTGGCCCTCGGCGAAAATGCACACCACCTCGCCGTCCCGGATGGCGGCGGTGGCGTCCTTCAACGAGCGGATCATGTCGCGCGGACGCTGCTGCGAAGAGATGGGGATCACGCGCATCAGCCGCGCCAGCGGCTTGACGAACGGCAGGTCGTAAATGCCCTTGTACATCAGAAAGCGGATGGAGCGGTCGGTGGAGGCAATCAGCAGCAGAGCGTCAATGAATGACAGGTGGTTGGAGACGAACAGTGCGCCGCCCTTTTCCGGGATGTTATCGCGGCCCTCGACGCGGATGCGGTAGAGGGAATGCGTCAGCATCCACAGCACCAGGCGCAGTCCGGCGGCGGGCAGCACCACCAGGGCGTAGACCGTGGCGCCCAGCGTGATCAGCGCGGAGGCCAGGAAGATGCCGCCGGGATCAAGCGGCAGCGCCTGGAGCGCGTAGTACACGCCCGGCGCCATGAACATTCCCACCGAGGAAAGAAAGCCGGCGGCGGCGATCACGCCGCCTTTCTGCCCCGCCGGCGGGCTGTGCTGGATGAGCGCACTGATCGGCACGATAAAGAAGCCGCCGGAGAAGCCGAGCGCCGCCAACTGGACCAGCGCCGAGGCAAAGGAGATGCCGTCGCGGCCCAGAGTAGCGCAGAAAATGGTCATCCCGACGGCGCCCAGAGGGATCAATCCGTACTCAATCTTGTTGCCCGAAAGGTATCCCGCCGACAAGCTGCCGAGGCCGATCCCGATGCCCATCGCGGCCATCAGGTAGCCGCTCTCGATCTCGCCGGTTTTGAAGACGTCGGTGGCATAGAACACCACGTTCAGTTGCAGCAGCACGCCGAGGAAGAAAAAGTAAGTATTGCCCAGCACGGCGAGGAACAGCGGCCGGTCGCGGGAGACCAGCGCGATCTGCTCCACCAAGTCGCCCAGAAAGTTGGCGCGGAACTTCTTCGCGGGGTCGGCCGGTGGTACGCGGCTGATCCCCAGGCTGAGGACCAGGCCCACGCCGGCCAGCGCCAGCAGGATCGCGCCCGACCATGCCGGCCGCCCCTTGAAAACGTTCGACAGCACCGGTCCGGCCACCGTGCCCATAATGACCGCCACGAAGGTGCCGAGCTCGAGGATGCCGTTGCCCCAGGAGAGCCGCTTTTCCGGCAGCAGCTCCGGCAGCAGGCCATACTTGGAGGGGCCGAAAAACGCGCTGTGGGTTCCCATCAGGAAGATGGCTGCCAGCAGCGCCGGGAAGCTGTTGGCCACCAACCCGGCCAGCGCGAACAACATCACGGCGATTTCGAAGATTTTGACGCCGATGGCCACCGAACGCTTGCTGTAGCGATCGGCCAGGTAGCCACCGGCCATCGAGAACAGCAGGAACGGCAGCGCGAACAGAATGCCCACCAGCATCACCAGGCGGTCGCGGCCCGCCTGGCTGGCGGTGGCGCTGGCGATAACCAGGAAGATCACCAGGTTCTTCAGCGCGGCATCGCTGAACGCTACCTGGAACTGGGTGAGGATGAGGCTCCAGAATCCTCTTCGGGAGAAATCAGGCCCGGGCACGGGCAGAGCGTAGCATAAAGGCAGTTATGAATTATGAGTTATGAATTATGAATCCCGGGCTTCTGTTCTCATAACTCGAGGCGGCTCCGGAGGTGCGCGGGGATAATCGGGCAAGCGTCCGGGGGCGGCCGGAACAGCCGATGCCGCACGCGCGCCACCGCGTCATAAAGCGCGTCGAGCACCCGCGCGGGAACCAGGCGGGCCAGCTCGCCAAAGAAGCGCCACAGACCGCCCAGGCGGCGAAGGATGCCGATAGCGCCTGCCGAGCGCGTCAGGAGCCGCCCGTCGGCCGTTTGCAACACCAGGCTGTCGGGCAGCCCGCGCCGCAACTTCTCCGGCACGGTAGTCCGGAACAGGCCGCCTTCGAGCGGCGCGAAGCGAAATGGGCCGGCCGGCCCGGCTTCGGCCAGAACGAAGCGCACCGAGCGATGGCACAGCCCACAGTGGCCGTCGTAGAACAGAGTCTCTACCTTTTCAGGCCGAAGCGGCCGGATCCAGGCCGGGTCGAAGGCGAACAGGTGCAGCAGCACGATGGCGGAGCCTGGACTGGGGAAATCCGCCAATACCAGCAGAGCCAGCAGGCACAGGCGGGCCACCAGCATCGCAAGCCAAAGCGCCGGGCGCAGGGACCGGAACAAGGCAAGCGGCGCGAACAACAGTTCGAGCGCGAACGTCATCCGGGCGGCCACGCTAACCGGCAGGGGCGGTTGCAGCAGCGCCGTGCCATCCACCCAGGAAGGGCTGGTAAGCCCGGTGTATCCGCTGTAGCCGTACAACGCGGCCAGGAGGACCCAGGCCGAGCCGTGGATGAACCCTGGCATGCGCCAGTCGCCCGCCGGGTCGGGCCGGCCGCGTGCCGCCAGCGACCCGTAAGGCGCGGGCGGGAGGCAGGCATGTGCCACCAGCAGCCAGCCGGCAAACGCATAGGAAGGATCGCCCGCGCGCGGCCCGGCCACATACAAGCCGGCCACCAGGCACAACATGGCCAGCGCCGCGGCGCGGTCGTAAAG
>JBKKAI010000153.1:0-7168 GCA_046714815.1 Terriglobia bacterium
CGGCGTTTAAAAATAAGCCGCGGCCGTGCGCGTCGTCCGCCAGGATGACGACGACGGCGTCTTCCGGTTCGGCCGAACGGGGGGTGGCGCCCGGCGCGTTCCCGCCGACCGAAACGGCTTCGCGGGCTTCCGGGAATTCATCATTGGTGACAACGCGCCTGGCGCCCGACGCCGGCGTTTTCCTCAGCCGGCGCGCGGCATCGCCCAGGCTTTGCTCCCGAGCGGCGGGAGCGGGCGCTTTCGAGACATCCGTCAGGTCGAGCGGGGGAGACGCCGATTCGTTCAGGCGCCGGGTTCGGTCCAGGTCAACGGACGCCAGCGGCAGGGCAGTTTCCACGGCCCCTTCCTTGGTGTAATACAGCGAGCCCTCCAGCACCCGATATTTCTGGAAGTCATATACCCGGCCGTCCTTGAGGACAACCCTATAGATCGTGCCTGTCTGCAAGAGGACGGTGGCAAGCAGCCCAATCAGCGCGAAGCGCATCATGAACACTCTCCCCCCGAGGAGTCGTTTGCGAGAGAAGGATTCCTGGCGCCACCGAGCCTACACGCGACCGTGCATCAATGCAACTTCAAACAGTGCAACTTCAAACAATGCAACTTCAAACGCCTCCTATGCCTTATCGCCATGCCTGAGGTGGCGAAAAATCAGCGGCGCCCGGCGCGGCGCTTCGCGGTTGGAAGTGTTCCATGCGGACAGCCGGTCGCGAATTCGCCGAACGCCCGCGAGCTCCCGCAAGCCGCCGCGGGTTGGGGAGTCCCAGCTGCCCACTACAAAGCCGGAAGAGGCTTTGTAAAAAAGTGCTCGCGCGAATCGCCGTACCATTTTGGGAATAGCTACGGCGCGGTTTACAAGCGCGCCTGCTACTTCTTAGGCTTTTCGACGATGTCGGGCTTCAGCTCGGAAATAAGGGCGCCCAACTCCTGCTGTTCCTTCTTCGGGATTTCGAGCTTGTCGAGTGCTGCGCCAAAATGCTTGACGCTGGCCTCCCATTCCGCATCGGTGATCTCCAGCCCCACGTGCGAAGTCTTCATGTCGCGGCCGATATAAACGCAGGGGCCACCGGTCAGGCCGCAGATCTGGTCCACGATCAACTGGCGGGCGCGCTTTTTCGAGGCCAAGCTGCGGCCGGTGCCGAAGCGGCTGAACTGTTGGTCTTTGCCCAGGCGTCCCAGAAAGTCGTCCACCATCGAGGCGATCACATCGTACCCACCCAGGCGCTTGTAGAGCGTTTTCTCGGGAGACTTCACGGCCTTTTCCTGCGCGAAACCAGCGACGGCATGGTCCAACACGGCCACCGCCAGGACCAGCGCCAGCAGGAAACTTCCGGTTACCCGCCCATTCGACCTTCGCACGTCCATATCCTCATCCTTTCACACCCGCCGCAGACAGCCGCCGGCGGATTCGGAACACCACGATGTTGGGAGCCTGAAAGCGTGCTATCTTACGCCGCGTCCGCGGGGCAAGTCAATGCTGCGGCTTCGAGTGCTATACTGGCGCACCGCAATATCCATCTACGGGCATGTCCACAACATCCAAGACGGGAGCGTTACCCCCTTTCAGCACCGGAGCGATGCCCCCTTTCCAGACAGGAGCGATGCCCCCCTTCCAAACGGGAGCTTTGCCGGCTGTGGCCGCTCAACCACCGGCGCCGCGTGTCGAGGCATGGCTGAAGCCGATCCAGTGGGCCGCCGTGGCCGTTTTCGCCGCCATCCCCATCTTCGCCTGTTTCGCGCAACCGCTGGCGGGCCGTATCGTCTGGACGGTCGCGGTAGCCGCCGTGCCAATGGTGATCGTGATCCTCGGCTATCACCGATGGCGGCGCATCTGCCCGATCGCCTTTTTCGCCCAGCTTCCCATGCGCTGGGGCCGGCCGGGCGGCCGGCGGGCTTCCGCGTGGCTGCGGGCGAACTATTACTACGTGGCGTTCACAGTTTTTTTCCTATCGCTTTGGCTGCGACTGATCGCCACCAACGGCGACGGGTTCGCCATCGCGACGTTTTTCGTACTGCTGACGCTCGCGGCCTTCGCCGGGGGCGCCGTATATACCGGCAAGACGTGGTGCAACTACATCTGCCCGGTTTCCTTCATCGAGAAGATCTACACCGAGCCGCGAGGGTTGAGCGAAACACCGAATTCGCAGTGCGCGAAATGCAGCGCGTGCAAGCCGGCCTGCCCGGACATCAATCAGGAGAACGGTTACTGGCGGGAGATCGCGTCCGCCCCGAAGCGGTTCGTCTACTTCGCGTTTCCCGGCTTGGTCTTCAGTTTCTACTTCTACTATTACCTGCAGGCCGGGAGCTGGGATTACTACTTCAGCGGGGCCTGGACCAATCAGCCGGGACTGCTGCAAAGCGCCTTCCTTCCCGGTAGCAGCCGCGAGACAGCCGGCTTTTTCTTTTTTCCCGCACTGCCACGAGCCGCGGCCGCCCTGCTGACGCTGGCCCTGGGCGCGGTGGCCGGCTACGGCCTGTTCGCGCTGGTCGAAAAGCACCTGGGGAACCGGCTGCGGCAGCGCGCCCTGGGGATGAAGGAATCGGAAGTGCGCCACCGGATGTTCACCATTGCGGCCTTCACGGCCTTCATCATTTTCTATACGTTTGCCGGCGCGCCGACGATCCGGCGGCTTCCCTGGGGGCCGCATCTCTTCCAGCTTTTCGTCGTCGCGGCGGCGACGCTTTTCCTCGTGCGCCGCCTGTCCCGCAGCCAGAAAGCCTTCGCCGAGGAGACGCTGGCGCGCTACATCATCCGGCGCTGGCCCTGGACCGACACCACGCCGCCCAAGGACCTGCACGAGGCGTTTCTGATTCACACCATCCGCTCGCAGTCCCGCGCCAGCGGATACGCGCAACTGCTGGAGATATACAAGGAGTCGCTGCGCGAGGTGGTGGAATCCGGGTTCGTCACGCGCGTCGAGGTCGAGCGTCTGGAATCGCTGCGAAACCAATTGCAGATCAGCTCGGCGGACCACGAAAAAATCATGGCGGCGCTCGAAGAAGAGGAGCGCGCCCGCATCCACGATCCTTCCCGGCAGATGTCTTCGGAAAAACGGCTGCAACTGGAAACCTACGCGCGCGCGCTCGGCAGTTACCTGGAGAGCGTGCCGCTGGCCGCGGGCGCACCGGACGATAGCTTCGTCCGCCAGTTGCGCCGGGAGTGCGGCGTCACCGAAGAGGAACACACGGCGGTGCTCGGTGAGTTGCTGGGCAGCGCGCAAGGCCCGGCCGGGCGCCTGGAAGAGGCGATGGCGGTCATCGAGTCCGCCGCCCGGACCGTCGGCGCCCTCGGCCGCGAGCGTGCGCCGGGCGGCGATTTTCTGGCCGACCTGCTCCGCCGCCGCTGGGAGCGCGCCGCCGACGGCCTGCTGCGCGCCTTTCGCTTCGCGCCGGAAGATGAAACCAGCCGCGCGGCGCGCGAGGGCCTGCTTTCCGGTGATGCGCGGGAACGCGAGGCGGCGATCCAGTCGCTCGGCGCAAGCGCCGCGCCGGCGATCGCCGCGCGCCTGCTGGCCGCCCGTAGCCACGTCGCCGGCTCGGCGCCCGATACGATGGCCGATTGGTTGCGCCCGCACTTGGCGAGCGTGGACCCCTATGTCCGCGCCGCCGCCCTCTACGCCCTGGCCGAGCGGGGAGCGGCCGATGAAGAGGCGCTGCGCGTCCTTCGCGCCGATGAGCATCCCGTGGTGCGCGAGACCGCGCTCTGCCTGGGCGGAACCATGGCGCGCCCCGGTCACGCGGAGCTTTCGCTCCGGGTGTCGGCGGCGGGCAGCCGGGTGCCGCTCAGCACCATCGAAACCATGATCGCCCTGCGCGCTGTCCCCATTTTTTCTTCACTCGCGCCGGAAGAGCTGGCCGAGCTGGCGCGGTCGAGCGACGAGAAGCAGTTTGCGCCGGGCCAGCCGCTGTGCGTCGAAGGCGAGCCCGGCAATCAAGTGTTCGTCCTGCTGGACGGCGGCGTAAAGGTCATGCGCCGCGAGGGCGCGGCGCAGAGGATGGTCAGCGCCGAACAGGCGGGCGGCTTCATCGGCGAATTGGCGGTGCTCGACCCGGCGCCCCGCGCCGCCAGCGTGATTGCCGGGGCGGACGGCACGCGCGCCCTCTGCCTGGACGGCAGCGCATTTCGCGAAGCGCTCAAAGCTAATCCCGCCGTGGCCCACGGAGTGATTCGCACCCTGGCGCAGCGGCTCCGCGGTTGAGTTCCAAGTTCGGTCAAGCGCCGAATCGAGAAGGAGCTTCTCGGGAGGTGAATTGAGCGAGCCGGCATTCGCCGAGTCATACGAGGCGGTACGCTGCTATGAAACGACGGGAGAGCGGTCCCTTGATGGGACAGGCTGACCGGCGCTTTGTGCTACATTAAACGGCGCGGGACAGACCCGCCGTCATGAAAAAGATCGAAGACATCGCCGAACTGAAGCGCATCGCCAACCGCATTCGCAAGGACATCATCCAGATGACCGGGGAAGCCGGCTCGGGGCATCCGGGCGGATCGCTGTCGGCCACCGAGGTCGTCACCGCGCTTTTCTTCAACCACATGCGCCATGACCCGGCGCAGCCTGCCTGGCCCGGGCGCGACCGGTTCATCCTGAGCAAGGGTCACGCCTGCCCGGTGCTGTACAGCGCCTACATCGAAGCCGGTTACCTTTCGCGCGACCTTCTGCCGACGCTGCGCAAGATGGGCAGCCCGCTGCAGGGCCACCCGGACCGCCGCATGCTGCCGCTGATGGAAGCCTCCACCGGCTCGCTCGGCAACGGCCTGTCGATCGGCCTGGGATATGCGCTGGCCGCGCGACTCGACAAGGCCGAATACCGCGTCTACGTGATGCTGGGCGACGGCGAGTTGCAGGAGGGGCAGAACTGGGAAGGGGCCATGTGGGCCGGGTTCCACAAGACCGACAACCTCTGCGTCATCGTGGACAACAACAAGCAGCAGCTCGACGACTGGACGAAGAAGGTGCTGGACATCGAGCCGCTGCTGCCCAAGTGGACCTCGTTCAACTGGCACACCGTTGAGATTGACGGCCACGACATCGAGCAGGTGCTCGGCGCGCTGCGGCAGGCCTCGGAAACCAAAGGGAAACCCACTTGCATCATTGCGCACACGATCAAGGGCAAGGGCGTGTCGTTCATGGAGAACAACCTCGAGTTTCACGGCGCAGCGCCCTCGGCCGAGCAGGTGAAGAAAGCGCTGGAAGAGTTGGAGCGGGAGGCGGCCACCATTGCCTGAAGCGACCATGCGGCCGAAGTTCGAGCTGAAAATGGGCATGGCCACGCGCGACGCCTACGGCAAGGCTCTTGCCGAACTGGGGCGCGTGTATCCGAATGTGGTGGTGCTGGACGCCGACCTGGCCAAATCCACCAAAACCAGCGTGTTCGCCAAGGAATTCCCGGACCGCTTCTTCACCTGCGGCATTGCCGAGGCCAACATGGTGGGCATCGCCGGAGGCCTGGCGCTGGGAGGGAAAATTCCCTTCGCGTCCTCATTCGCCTGCTTCCTGATGGACAAGGCCTTCGACCAGCTCCGCATCGCCGTTGCCTACCCCCAGGCGAACGCGAAGTTCGTGGCCTCGCACGGCGGGATCAGCATCGGCGAGGACGGCCCGTCGCAGCAGAGCGTCGAAGACTACGCGCTGGCCTGCGCGCTGCCCGGCTTCGTGGTGGCCTCCCCCGCCGACGAAGTGTCCACTCGCGCTCTGGTGTTTCGCGCCGCCGAGCACGTCGGCCCCGTCTTCATGCGGGTCGGCCGCCCGAAGACGCCGATCATCTACACCGACCCTTACGAGTCGTTTCAGTTCGGGCAGGCGAAGATGCTGATGGACGGCAGCCACCTGACGCTGGTCGGCTGCGGGCTGATGGTGGCCGAGTGCATCAAGGCGGCCGAAACGCTGGCCCAGTCGGGTGTTTCGGCGCGCGTGCTCGATATGCACACGCTGAAGCCGCTTGATCGCGAAGCGGTGGCCGCCGCCGCCCGCGACACCGGCGCGATCGTGGTGGCCGAAGAGCACCTGCTGGACGGCGGCCTGGGTTCACGCGTGGCCGCCGCCGCGGCCGAGCTGGCGCCGGCGCCGATGGAGTTCGTCGGCATAGACAACACCTACGCGGAGTCCGGTACGCCCGAGCAGTTGTTGGAAAAGTACGGGCTGACAGCCCGCCACATCGTCGCCGCGGCCGAGCGGGTCCTCAAGCGCAAGTAACACGAGCCCGAGCTGCCTGCCGCGCGGCAATCCACGCCAATCACGGTCCGCGAAAATCCGTGGTTCCCGTCACCCGGCTTCAACGCGGCTCGACAAAAACGCGGATGGCCGCGCGCTGCGCGGGGTTGGCGGCGACAATGGCGCGCAGCACCGGGCGCAGTTCGTCGGCGGCCAGTGGGTGAATGGTCCCGCGCGACGGCACGGTAAACGCGCGCACGTGCGAAAACAGCTCGCGATGTCCGGGCGCCGCCACCGGCAGCGGGTTCCGCAGGCGCAGGCCGCGCGGCGCAAAGTCAATGCTGTTGGTGCGGCTGGAGCGGCCACCCGGAGCGTAACGCCCCAGGCGGCGGCCGCGGGGGTCTTCGTAGCCGGCGCCGGCGGCGCGCGCCAGCCCGTAAATGCGCCTCTCGTCACTCTGGTAGCAGAGAAACAGGTCGCCCCGGCGCACTCGCTTCAGGTGCGCCCAGCTCAGCGGAGAGCGGATCCAGCCTTCGCCGCCCATCCCGTAGGGGCTTTGCCCGCGGTAGCGGAAGAACCTGTCGAAGTGCCAGCCGGTCACCGGAGTCCCCGCCGCGCCCGTTTTTGGCGCGGTGGCGTGGATCAGCCGGCCCGGCCTCCGCGAATTGACCTTGTAAACCCAGGCGCGCATCTCTCCATTCACAGGGGGCAGACCCTCAATCGTCAATGAAAAAATGAAAAGAATCGTCAATGGTTCGTTTCCTGTTCTATACTTTTCCCAGCCATATTTTGAGGAGGGTCTATGTCTGACGTATCCCGCCGGGATTTCGTAAAGGGCGCGGCGGCGGCCACCGTGCTGAGCGCGGCATCCTACACCCGGGTGCTCGGAGCCAATGAGCGTCTGCGCATCTGCATCATCGGTCCCGGGCAGCGCGGGCGCGCGCTGATGAGCCACAACTATACCAGGGCGCCGGACAAGAACGAGGAAAATGCCCCGGGGTGCGACATCTGGTCGAAGA
>JBKKAI010000154.1:0-4458 GCA_046714815.1 Terriglobia bacterium
GCCCTGCTGCTGGCGGCGGTTGTCGTGGTCGGGCTGGCGGCGTCCGTGGTGGCTACGCGCGCCGCGCTTCGCTCTCCCTTGCTTCCCGCGCTCCGCTCCGAATGACGTGCTTCACGAGAACGCTAGCCGGCCTTGGCGAGCAGTTCCTGGATTCGCCGGCGGAGCGTGGCGCCGGTGGTCTTCGCGAGAAGACGGTGCAGGCCCGCTTCGGCGAAACGGCCGAGCCGCGATGCGTCCTTGCCGGAATCAATGTCCTTCTCGATGGACTTCTCCATTTCCGGCGTAATCAGCTCCATGCGGCCGACGAAAACCCGCGTGATCTCCATCGGCTGCGGGTCAATTCGGATGGGCAGGACCGCGTCGGTGGTGCGGCGCGGCACGATGTAGAAGACGCGGAGCCCCTCTTCAAACCACGAATCGTGCCAGGTCTTGACCATAGCGGCGGCTTCCTTCGGGTAAAGGCCCTGGGCGGCCAGCATGCGCTCCAGATCGCGCGCCAATGAATCAACCGTCTGGTCCAGCAGGGGACGGAACATTTCCGTCGGGGCCGCCTCGCGTTCAAGGCGTCCGTGCACCTGGTAACCTACCTTGCCGCCGCGGTTCTCGAACAGCACGACAGCCGGTATCTCCGTGGCGGCGAAGTTCCGCATCACGACCTTGTCGCCCCGGAGCTGAACGAACAAGGGCAGATCGAAGCTTCCGACGCCGCGATAGAAGAGAAACTTTTCATGCTCCGCGCCGGCGCCGTCCCCGACGACGACAGGCGCCGCGTCGGTTTCCCGCGCGGCATAGTAGTGGCTGGCCGCTTTTTCGGTGGGAACGGAAACGTCCGCGCCGGGCCGCACCCGGAAACGCCGCCATTCGGCCGCGGCGCCGCCCGCGTCGGCCCGGGGGTACCACTCCGTGATCTGTCCCCGCGGGAAATCCACCTTCACCGACGCTTCGATCTCGCGGCCGGCATAAAAGTACAGCACCGGTGTTTCCATGCGCACCAACGCCTTCAGGCTGCGCTTGACTCCGGGATCGTGGCGAAAGGTCGGGCAGATGGCCGGTTGACCCACGCCGTAGACGAAACCGGGCAGGTCGCTCGGGCCGGTCAGCGGGCGCCAGTCGAGCGCCACGCCGTCGTCGCCGGCCACCGAGGTGAACGTGCCCCATTCGTGCACGATGAACCGGTCATCACTTTGGGCCGAAAAATGCACCAAGCCGAGAGCGGCCACGCCCACGGCCGCCGCCAGCCACCGCCTGATTTGCTTCCGCATGTTCAATCAGACGCGCTTTCCTTCGCAAATGTTAGCAAGCGCCTGAGTGGTGGCGGCCGTTGCTGCCTTATCGCATCGGCGGGAGAAGCGGGCCCTTCCAGATGCGCCACCAGGAGACTTCGCCGAGGCCGAGTGAGTTCCACCACAGGTCGAGCATTTGCCGTTCACCGCGCAGCACGCCTTCGCGGGTGACGCCTTCCGGCGGCGGCGCCAGCGTTGCCAGGCGCTGGTAGACACGGTCCGCCGCGGCTGACTGCTCGCCGAACAAACGCGATAGCAGGTGCCACAGGGTGATCGCGTCTTCCCGGCGCGCTTCGGCCAGCACCACGTTGAGCGCGTCCGCGCGTTGTTCCAAGCTGAGGCGCTCGAAATCCAGGAGTTCGAGCGCGGTCCGCAACATCTCCGACGCGCTGGCGAAATACGGCGTGCCGGGGCCGATGCCGGGCCGCGTGGCACAGAAGGCGCCGGCGGGCACGAATGACTCGCGTCCCCTGTGCTCGAAGGCCACCCATCCGTGGCTGACTTCCAGCAACCCGGCGCCGCTTTCTTCGATCGAGAGCGTGTAGCGGCACCCGAGGTCCACTGCCATCGCCGACGGCGTCTCCACGTAAAACAACCCAGGCGGGGCCCAGATGCGCGCGTGCATGGTGCCCCGGCGCAACGACAGGCGGTGGTCGCTGGCGCGCGCCCGCAGCAGCCCGATCAGCGTGTTCGGCTCGACTTCCACTTCGCCGATGGTCCCCACGTTGATCTTCGCGCGCGAGTATCCGTCGGTCTCCAGCCACTGCCCCACCTTCAATCGCCCGCTTTCGCCGATGCGGCCGGAACCCACCGTGGGTGCGCCTTCCAGGCTGGCCACATCCCATGCGGCGCGGCTGCCGCGGTCCACCACCCAGACGGCTGTGACCGCCAGCACTATCGCGGCGGCGGCCGCCGCCACCGCGAAGCGCGGCATGAAGCGAAGCCGGAGCGTTTCGCTCCGGGTCCGTGCGCGGCGCGGTTCGGGCCCGGCCGCGAGGCCAAAGTCCGCTGCCTGCTCCGTGTGCCGCAGCCGGCTGAGCAGGAGTTCCAGGCGCCTCACTTCCGGGTCGGGCTCGCCGGAGCCATCCCACAAGTATTGGTCGTTCATGCGCCGGCCTCCTTTCCCAGCAGCTCGCGCAACATCTTCATTCCGCGGTGCAGGTTCACGCGCACCGACGCGGGCGTCAGGCCGGTGCGCGAGGCGATCTCCGGACCGGTCATCCCTTCCACCAGCCGCAGGATCAGCGTCTCGCGGTAGGCCTCGGGCAGCGTGCGGATGCGCTCGAGGACAGCCCGCGCCTCGGCATCGGCGTCGGCGGACGACGCGAGGTCTCCCGGCAGCTCGTCCGGTAGCTCGGTCATTTCCACTCCCCGGGAGCGGCGGTAATAATCATTGGCGCGGTTCCGCGTGATCATCGCCAGCCAGCCGCCGAACGCGGCCAGGTCGCGCAGCGTGGAAAGCTTCCGCAGGGCCAGCAGGAAGACGTCCTGCACGAGGTCATCCACTTCGGCGTGGGGTACGCGGGCCAGCAGGATGCCGTGCACCATTCGGGCGTAGCGGCCGTACAGGCGCCCGAACGCGCCACGGTCGCCCTGGCGCGCGGCCTGGACCAGTCTGGCATCTTCGGAGACTTCAGTCACCGGCGGCGCGGCCTCACTCGATTTGGCGGCCTGAGCCTTTCATTCTTACGGACGCGCTGTTGCGAGCGACTGTTAACAGCAGGCGATAACACGCCACATCGGGCTAGTGTGGTGTCCCAGTGAAGAGTTGTCAGTCACTGTGGGGCGGTCCTCCAGGACCGCGCCGGACCTCCTGGTCCGGCTTTTGCGGGACGGGGACGTCCCGCGCGGGCGGGAACGCCCGCCCCACAAATGCGTGCAGGCATTGTCAAGCACTGGATGGGACACCAGACTAGCTGAACGAGGTGCCGCAGCCGCAACTCTTGGTCGCGTTGGGATTGATAAAGACGAAGCACTGCTCCATCAGCGTATCTTTCCAGTCCAGCGTCAGGCCGTCCAGGAAAAGATAGCTCTTGGGATCCACGAACACTTTCACGCCGTCAAACTCGAAGACCCGGTCCTTGCCGGCGGCCGCTTCTTCGTAGCGGGTGACGTAGCTCAGGCCGGAGCAGCCGCCCCCACGAACACCCAGGCGCAGCCCGCCCTTGTGCTCCTTCTCGACGACTTCGCGGACCCTGCGAACCGCGTTCTCCGTCAAATGGATCATGATGGTCCCCCAGGCACAGGCAAGAATGCCTGTGCTACGCCGGCACCCGAAGTTCGCGCAACTGTTTCACGACCTCGCATATCCGCTCCGCCACATAGTCCATCTCTTCCTCGGTGTTAAAGCGGCCGACGCCGAAGCGCAAGGCGCCCTGCGCCAGCTCTTCGCCGAGCCCCAGCGCCCGCAGCACGTAGGAGGGCTCCACCGAGCCGGAGGCGCAGGCAGCGCCGCTCGACAGCGCGATATCGTTCAGGCCCATCAGCAGCTCTTCCGCTTCCACGCCGGCGAAACTCAGGTGGAGATTGCCCGGCAGCCGAGAAACGGGGTGCCCATTCAAATAGACTCCCGCCAGGCCGCCCAGGATTCGATTCTTCAGCCGGTCGCGCAACGCGGCGAGGCGCAGGGCTTCTTCCGCCATCCCGGCGCCGGCCAGCCGGCAGGCCTCGCCGAAGGCGACGATGCCGGGCACCGCCAGCGTTCCGGAGCGGAGTCCGCTCTCCTGGCCACCACCGTCGAAAATCGGGGCCGGCCGGGGCATCGTGTCGCCGTGCCGGACGTAGAGCGCGCCCACGCCCTTCGGCGCATAAACCTTGTGGCCGCAGAACGACGCCAGGTCAATGTTCATGGCCGCGACGTCGAGCGGCGCCTTGCCCAGCGCCTGCGCGGCGTCGGTGTGAAACAGCACGCCCTTCTCGCGGCAGATGCGGCCGATTTCGGCGATCGGCTGCAGCACGCCGATTTCATTGTTCGCCGCCATCACCGAAGCCAGAATCGTGCGGGGTCCGATCGCGCGCCTGACCGCGTCCGGGTCCACCAGCCCATCCCTGTCCACCGCCAGCCAGGTGACGCGGAAACCTTCCTTCTCCAGGCGGCGGCAGGGATCGAGCACCGCCTCGTGCTCGGTGACGCAGGTGATGATGTGGTCGCCGCGCTCGCGGCAGGCCCAGGCCA